>JAUHYH010000090.1 GCA_030426585.1 Bacteriovoracia bacterium | reverse complement strand
AAAGCTTCGTGACCAGGGGTATCAAGTATAGCGACATCTCCATGAGACGTGTTTACTTTAAATGCGCCGATATGCTGCGTAATAGCTCCGGCTTCCCCAGATGCAATATTCGATTTTCGAATGTAGTCAACAAGAGATGTTTTCCCATGGTCAACGTGCCCCATAAATGTCACAACAGGTGCTCTTTGGATGAGATTCTCTTCTGGAGTTGCTTTAAGCTCTTCTTTAATAGTGTGTTCAGTGATCGCTAGACGTTCTTCTTCTGAAGTGTCAACCTCGATTTTGATCTTAAATTCTTCTGCGAGAATCTCAAGCACTGTTTGATCATCAATATAGTCATTGACAGTGATAACCATTCCTTCTAGGAATAATTTCTGAATCAATTGACCCGCTTTCAATTTCATTTCATGAGCGAGTTCTTTTATAGTGATTGGAACGCGAACTTTAATTTCTGTTGGTCGAACAGGCTCAGGTCGATTCTCTTGTGACCTTTTGTGTTTGAAAGAACGTCTTCGTCTCCATGGCTGTGAATCATCATCAGAACGAAGTCCGAGTCGATCTCTGCTGTCAAAAGGCTTGAAGCTTTGCTGTTTTTTTGCAGCTTTTGGATCTTTCTTGTCTTTTGCAGGTCCAGGCGCAGGAGCGCTTCCTGTAACTTTTGGCTTTTTATCAGTTGACTCTTTTGGCTTTTCTGCTGTTTTACTCGGAGTTGGCTTTGCAGCAGGGGGCTTTCGGTGAACAATATTGATAGGAGGTCTCTCAATCAATTTTTTTCGTACCGGTTTTGCAGCTGGCTCAGGAGTCTCTTTCTTTGGCTCTTCAACTGCAGTAGGTTCTGCAGGTGGCTCTTCCTTCAGTTCTGGAGTTGCTTCAGGTGCTGGGGGAGGAGTCTTTTCCTCTAAAGCTTCTTTTTTCTTACGCTCTTCTTCTGCACGAATGTCAGCAGCTTTCCTAATAATCTGCGCTTCCCTTTTCTTCGGCGCGCCTTCTTTCTCCTGTTCTTTTACAGGAGCTTTAGGAGCTTCCTTCTTAGGTTCTGCTTTCTTTTCTGCATCTTTGCCCGGTTTTTTTAGTTTGCTTAACGCTTGGGCAAGCTGCGCATTTTTCACTTTAAGCTTTAAATTTTTTGCCAATGCTTACGCCCTTTGTTTTCTCACACGTTCTAAAATATCGTCTGCCATTTCTTTTGAAATCGCAGCTTCCTTGGAAAGCTCTGCACTTGTTGTTGTTAAAAGCTTTCTTTTTGTATCAAACCCAGCCTCAATTATACCATCGAGAACAAACTGGTTAACACCTTCAATCTTAAGTGGTTCATCGAGGTCTGGTGATTCCTCAAGCGCCATCTGTCTCTGCTCGAAATCAGACTCCGCTTGATACTCACTATACCGTCTGACAAGAAGGTTTTACCAATTGCAACTGGGTAGTCTTCGTCACTTACAATAACAACCATTTTGTTTTCTTCTGGGTCGTAATCTACCTTTTTCGGTTCGATTGGATCGAGAAGGTTATACAAAAGCTGCACTTTGTCATCAGTCCATGGGACAATGTCGATTTTTTCGTTGTTCAACTCACGGATAATATTTTTGACTCGAGTTCCTCGAACTCCAACACATGCTCCTAGCGGATCAACTTTTTGATCAAACGAAGTAACGGCCATTTTTGTTCTATAGCCAGCCTCTCGGACAATTCGCTCTATGCCAACTGTTTCATCTTCAAGCTCAGGTACTTCTTGCTTGAAGAGCTCTACAACCATTTTGGAACTCTTTACGATGCCTTAGCTGAAAGAGTCATCCAGTTAGGAGGGACTCCCTATGTAACTCTTAAAGAAATCTTAGAAAACACGAGAATCGAAGAGTATCCAAGTACTAAGTTTACGACTGGTGAACTTTTCGAAAATCTCAAAAAAGACTTCGCCTTCCTTTTAAAGGAATTCAATAAGCTTAGTGAACTCGTTGACGGTGATTCTGCAACAACGGCCCTCGTTGATGAACAGATAACTTTTCTAGAAAAAGAAATTTGGATGTTTGAAGCTTCTGCTAACTAAAAAAAAGGCCCTGAAAAGGGCCCTTTTTTAATTATTTCCTACAGTTCTTTCGAAAAACTTAACAAGCTCTTTCTTGATTGAATACTTAGACCGAGACTTCATCCAATACTGAGAATTAGAGTAAACCTCTTGAACAGCACTATCAGCTCTAAAATCATGAATAATACTTTCTAAAATTGCTTTTTGGGCAAGATCATTAGTTTCTTCGTACTTATAGATGAGTTTCCCAAGCTTGGATTTTGGAGTCTCTTTCTTTGAGATTCTTTTGTTATCGTCTGAGTAGATCGACTTCTTCTCTACAACTGATTTTTTAAATTCTTGAATAAGCATCTTTGTGATTTCATCAGCGTCATATTTTCCTTGCATAACAAGCGCCAGTAGCTCGTAAAGGCTTGATTGCTTTGAAAACTCATGAACTAAAACTTTTTGACCTGCTTCAGTTAATTTAAGAGTAATAGTCGCTGTCACATTATCATCGACTTTAAGCCCATCACGAACGGTTGCAGCGTGGTGTTCCATTGAATTACTCTGCGAAAGACCATCCAGTTTAAAGTCAAGGTTAATAACACTAAAGTTGAGATAGGGAGACTTCGTACTAATCATATAAACTAATTCTCCACTTCTTTTTTCACCGATATTTCTCACTGCGCCTGCTTCAAGCTTTAACTTCATTTTTCCACCTGGAACAAAAGCCCCTTCAAGCTGCATTCGATCCGTATTAACTTCAATTACTGAGTTATTCTGAAAAAACTGAACCACGGTTGCTACTGTACTTGAATAAAGTTCTTTAACTTGTTGCTTGTAATAATCAACAATTCCAGATCTTCTAAAAGAAGCATCAAAAGCGGCTTCACCTGCAAGATTCGTTTTTATAGCGATCGTTTTTGTATTAGAAACCTCTCTCGCAGCATTATAGGCTCCATAGTCTCTAGAATAGTAAAAGCTTCTATTATTAAGGTATCTTGTTGCTCTAGACTCGAAAGCTCTTTTAAACTCTGATCTCATTTCATAAGCAAGATCACCATAACTACTATAGTAGTTGCTCCAGTTTTGATTTTCTTTCCAGTTTTCAAAGACATCATATCCATCTAAAGATCGAACTTTTGATGAATAATTTCCACGTTCTAAATCTCCTACCGTTAATGCTGAAAGATTAAGAAATTTTTCGTAACTTGAAACTTCATCCATTACATAATTGTCAGAAATTGTGTCTTCAGAAACAAATTTTCTAAATCCGTTCGGAGTCGTAAAATTTCTGGGAGCAGAAATATTACCTGGGATACTACTGATTTCTGGAGCGCTTGACCCGCTTAAGGTCGCTTTTCTATAAGCACTTTTCACGATAGAGATAACGATGTTTTTCGTCTCTTCAGCGTAGTTGGTATTATTCTTAATTCTTGCAGTTACTGAAACGGCTTGGTTTTTCCCCTCTCTTTCAGCAGATCTTCTCTCGTAGTCAGATAAGTTCGCACTCTTTCCGTCTGCATAACCTTCATAAAGAGAGCGACGACGATTCTCTCCAGCCTCAAGCATGTTCCACTTGCTCTCAAGGAATTGCTTCGCTTGTCTTTCCCCGTTATTGCGGGCCTTCGCTCTGTCCTCATCAGGTAAACCTGATTGAGAATAAGTATTTAAAGTAAAAATCATTACTGAAAGTGAAAGAATAAATTTCATAAAAACTCCAAAAAATGAATGTATTCTTACAATAACTTACAGGCTTTTTAAATTCCCAAGAGGGGTAATGATTATAAAAAGTGGCTAAAAATTTAACATTTTAGATAGTTAGAGCAATTAAATAAGGACTTTCCGAGGCTTAGAACCTTGCTGAGGGCCAACTGCCCCATTGGCTTCAAGCTGTTCAATAAGATTTGCAGCTCTATTATATCCAATCTTAAGCCTTCTCTGGAGAAGAGAGGCACTTGCAGCTTTTGTTTCCTGGATCGTTCTAATAGCGTCATCATAGAGAGGATCTTTCGCATCAGTAACAGTAAAGGTCTGCTGAACACGCACCCCGTCACTGATATTATTCAGATCAACTTCTCCAAGTTCTGCTTGGTCTACAAAATCAAGCGCTGATTGATCAAACTTCGGTGGCTCTTTACACATACTCTCCACTAAGTTTTCAATCTCATCTTCATCAACGTAAGCAGAGTGCATACGCTCCATCTCAATTCCTTGTTTAAAGAGCATGTCCCCTTTACCAAGAAGTTTTTCGGCACCCATTGTATTCAAAATTGTTCTTGAGTCTACGGGTGAAGTTACACGGAATGAAACTCTTGTTGGAAAGTTCGATTTAATAAGACCTGTAATAACGTCTACTGAAGGTCTTTGAGTTGCAAGAACAAGGTGAATTCCTGAAGCTCTTGCTTTAGCAGCAAGACGACAGATATTCATTTCAATATCTTTTCCTACTTTACTTAAAATAAGATCAGCAAACTCATCAACAATAATAACGATATAAGGAAGTTCAAATCCTTCGCTTAGGTCTTCATAATGATGCTGGATTCTATTGAGATCTTCTCTACTCGCTCTTTTAATCTTTGAGTTAAAACCTTCCACATTTCGAACACCCATCTCTTTTAAGATTGAGTACCGTCTTTCCATTTCCTGACACGCCCAAAGTAAAGCAATGGATGCCGTCTTGGGTTCAGTCATGACCGGTAAGGCTAGATGCGGAAGCTTAGCATAAAGCGCTAGCTCTAACTGTTTTGGATCAATGAGAACAAGCTTTAATTGCTTCGGATTTAACTTAATTAGCAACGAGACAAGTAGAGTGTTCACAAAGACTGACTTACCAGCACCTGTCGCACCTGCAACAAGCATATGGGGCATACTCGCGAGATCAACAACCTTAGCTTCGCCAAAAGCATCTTTCCCCATCGCAATAGGAAGCCTATTTTCACTTTTTCTAAAAGCACTCGACTTCAAAACATCTGAAAGAAAGATAATCTCTCTTGGATTTCGAGGAACTTCTATTCCCATTGTGGTTTTTCCTTTAAGAGGAAAAATCATTCTTATGGGAGCTCCAGAAAGAGCAAGACTTAAATCTTCCGTAATGCTTGTAACCTTAGAAACTTTAATCCCTGGACCAAGCTCTAATTCAAAAGTATCAACAACGGGACCTTTGAGAACATTAATTACTTGGGCATCAATTTTGAATTCTTTTAACTTATCTTCAAGTCTGCCAATAATATCTTCGAAGTATTGTTGATCAGGTCCAACGATACGTTTTTTATTTTGGTCAATTGATTCAATTAAAGTTTCAGGTGATAAGTAAGACTGCTGTGATCTTTTGATTTTCTTTTTTACTTTCTTAGCAGGTTTTGGAGCGACATCAACCCTAGCTGATGTTTCATCTTCATCATCTTCTTCAATGTACTCCGCTTCATCATCTTCGGTTTCGTCAGTTTCGTCGTTATTCCCTCTGAAAATATTATCAATCGGATTTTCATCCTCTTCATATTCATATTCGTACTCTTCTTCCTTATCAATACTCAACATATCTTCCAGAGAGTTATTCCCTTTGAGATTTTCAGAAACTTTTACAAAAATTCTTTCAGTTGGGTTTTGAATGAAATGAATAACTTTCCCAAGATAAATTCCTAAGAAATTTCTGGTACTTTTGGTTGCTCTATTAAGCGTGCTATAAATCGCGACGAAGAAGCTTGCTGCATTTTTAACGGACCAATTTGAAAGTCCAAGAATAAACACAACACTAAAAGTTACAAGACCGATAACTAAGATCGAGATGGGTAAGTAAGTTTTAAAGAGTGATCTTAAACCTTCTCCAACTAAAGCCGGTTCAACAAAGAAAGTTCCAATTGCAGAAATCGCAATAATAGAAAAAATAATAAAAATATCAGAGAGTTTTTCACTCTTCTTAAAAAAGAAAGGATAACAAACGAGATAAGCTACAAAACTCACAATCATAAAAGGCCCGAGATAAAAACCGATGGCCCTAAAAAAAGTTGTTAAGTAAAAACTTAAAAAGTTGAAAGACTCAGTATCACTTGAGATTGAAAAAAAATTATCAGGAAGCACTTCTCTAAAATAAAAAACGCAGATGTTTATAAGAGAGAGAACTGCCAATGTAAAAAGCGAATACTTCGAGAGTCTAATACCCATAATTCTAATTTAACATGATGAAACTAGCGCAGCAAAGCAAAGAAGAGGAATAGTCAGGATTAACGCGAAGGGGAAAAGTGGGGCGCTGAAGCCCCACTCGAGAGTTTATCTAATCTCTAAGGTTAGGATTTAAAATTATATGGTTCTTAAGGAGCTGTTCTCTGTTTTGTCTAACAAATCGAATCGTAAACACCACATCAACTCTTGAACTCAGGTCTCCGTAAGAAACAGATCTTTGAGTATCTTTAAGTACGGCCACCGTTTGAGTATTGTTTTCTTGTTCAATCGCCACGTTCAAGTTGTTATCAAGTGTTACTTTGAAATCATGGTTTTCATTTGAATGATTTTCAAAAACAACCTTAACACTTGCATAGTGATCAATTTGAACCTGATAAGGCTCACTCACCGTTCTGCTACAAGTGTAGGGAACACTTCTATATCGAGTTTCATTTCTACAAACTCTATGGTTATAAGGTACATTTCTACAAATTCTTCTAGAGGGCGTTGTGCTACAAACTCGCCTGGAAGGGGTTGTACGACAAACCTGACGACCGTTAACTCTCCGACAAGTTCTTTGCCCTGGAACAACTCGACAAACTTGTCTCCCTGGCTCTGTTCGGCATTCTTGCCGGTATCGCGTTTCATCTCGACAAACCCGATGCTCATAAGGCTCATTCCTATAGCAAGTATCGTAAATAACTCTGTCCCGATAGCGAGTTTCAGTAGTGTACGAATCTAAGTTGAGAATTTCTTCTGGCTGACCTGCATAGACAAACTGCTCAATATCACCGGCCCAAGTGACTGCAGAACTCATTAAAAATAATAATACTATTAACGACTTACCCATATCTCCTCCATGGAATTTCTAATCTTTCTTAACCCTTAGGAGCAAAAAGCGTACCACTAGAATAGTTTAAATTTGTTTAGATTAACTAATAATAAGAACCACAAGCTGATATTTCTCATAAAAATTTCAGAACTCACTCTGGCTCCGGTGCGCTCTGATACTCCAGCTTTTGACACCTAAGACCTGGGTTGATTCACTTAATGTATGAACTTGAGTTTTTATATCTCTTTTATCTTTTGCTTTAATCTTTTCGCTCAAACTAAAGATGAGCTTAATAAGAAAGCTGGTGAAGAATTTTTAAAAACACACTTTTTTGAGAACGGTCGAGGAATGATGATCTCTCCTGACCTTGTAAAGTTTGTAACAGCTTTTGAAAAATTCGGGACCAAAGAAATAAAAGAAAAAGTTTTTCAAGATCGTTACGGATTTAATCTTCATAATAATGATGTTGTTGGTTTTTATGATGTTAAATACAAACATTTAAGAGTTGGAGTTCTTGGCTGTACGGCTTGTCATAGTGGTAAAGCAGCTGGAGTTTTTGTTCCAGGCCTTGGTAATAAAACCATTGATCCCTATAAAATTGGGAAAGATGCTTATCTGATTCAAAAAGTTTGGGGCATCACTGGAAGGTCTCAAGATTTTAAGCGCCTTCATAAAATAGCGATGCACTTTGCTAAAGTTTCTTCTGATAAAAAAGTTTCGAACCAAACAAGGGGACTTGTTCCCGATGCTACGATTCAAACTTTTTTCTACAAAGATATTGGTTTAGATTATCCTGATCTTCCCAATGGTGAAGTAAAAGTTCCCGCTCTTTGGGGACTTCAGGAAAAAAGGAAAACAGGAATTTTCGCTAGTGGTGAATTCAATGGAGATTCAGTTGGTTGGGAGTTCGGAGCTGAACTTTTTGCAAGCGATAGCGCTGATCATTTTAGAACGGTCTTACCGAAGCTCGAACATGTTGTAGAAAATATCTTTTATAATTTTCTACCGCCTAAATACCCTTTCAAGGTTAAGAGTCTAGAAGCTGAAAAAGGTCGAAAGATTTTTCAAAATGATTGCCTTCAATGCCATGGAGATCATATCAGAGAGCCCTTGGGTTATCCTGTTTTCAAAAAACCAAAATTTATCAAATGGTCACGAGTGCAAACAGATCGGGATCGCTTGAGCGGAATGCAATCTTTTATGGAAATAGTTGAACAAAGTTCTGTAAGTGATCTCTTAAAACTTAATTATAGAGATCATACAGGTTATATTGCTCCCCAGCTTTGGGGAATTTGGTCGCGTTTTCCTTATCTACATAATGGTTCCGTTCCAACTTTGTATCACCTTTTGTTAAAACCTGAAAAAAGACCCAAGGTCTTTTCAATGTTTCATGCAGGTGAAAAATATCGTTTTGATGAGAACCACTTAGGTCTTACTCTTCCCAAAAATCTCTCCTATGCTTTAAGTAAAGCAAAGAGAGGGGATCGAAATTACTATTTCACCCAAAGAATAGGGCATTCCAATCAAGGTCATTATTTTGAGTTTATGGATAAGTATTCTGAACAAGATCGGTTAGATCTTATTGAGTATTTAAAAACACTTTAAAGGATTTTATGAAATTTGTAACTTTTGTATTTCTTCTTTCAAGTTTTAATATCTACTCTTGTATGATTTTTCCTTCTAGAGAAACAAAACTCAAAAATCTAATGATCACTGAAGCTGCGAATGAAGTTGGAGGAGCCGATATTTTAAACTCTCAAATTGTGGTGGAAAAACATGAACATCAAATGAGTCATACATTTTCTGATCCAGACCTAGATTGCCCTGATACAGATAAAGTCAAAACCACAACCTATTTCGAATTTAAACTTTTATGGGGATCCAGAAGTTGCAAGGCAAGGGTTAATTCATTTTTATCAATTGAACCAAAGGACCCATCAGACTTTAACCCTAAAAAAGTACTCGAACATGAAGTTACTCTTTTAGACTGTAGTGACTCTTAGACTTTTTTAACCATATGAATATCAGTCAATTTGCGATTTCGGACTCGAAATAGGTCTTCAACCCTTCCAATTTCTTTAAACCCTAACTTCTGATAAAGCTTTCGTGCTTTGTAGTTATGTGCTGAAACATACAAATCAATATAATCTAAACTCTTTTGCTCTTTAGACCATTCAATTGCTGTTTTAAGTAATTTTTCACCAATTCCTTTGCGATGATAAGCTGACTCAACTCCCATTCCTAATTGGCATCGATGAAGGTTCGTTTCTAGAAAGCCTCCTCTTAAATTTGAATGCCCAATGATTTTATTTTTATCAAAACAAGCCCAAATCTTGAGCCAGTCTACTTCATTTAAGTTTTTTTCAATACGTTTCATATTTGTACTGATGATTTTGTCTCTTGGGTGTGAGTAATCGGGATCAAAAGGAGAAAAGTAAATTCCTTGGGATCCTGACTCAGAAAAGTTTCTAATAAGGTGATCAGCGTAGATTTCAATGTCTTTTTTTGTGAGTTGTTTTATTTTCTGTTTCATAAAAGTTGGACTCGATTAATGACTCCGTATCCTGCTTCGTCACCTTTCAGGCACTTCGTGTTCGGATTTGCTCCTGCAAATCCGTCAGCGACCAACACTGGTCGCTTGTTAGAGTTCCAGTTAGATCCACAAATGGCAAAAAAAAACCCTCATCAAAGATGAGGGTTTTTTATGGCCATGGTGGGTCTGGCTGGACTCGAACCAGCGACCCCGTCCTTATCAGGGACGTACTCTAACCAGCTGAGCTACAGACCCATGGACAAGATTGTAATGAATGGTGGAGATGACAGGAGTCGAACCTGCGACCCTCTGAATGCAAATCAGATGCTCTCCCAACTGAGCTACACCCCCACTGATCATTGCAAAACGAACCTGTAATTTAAGAGACTTGGGGAAGGTTGTCAATATTCATGAAAAGAGCGATTATCCCCCATACACTGAAATTAAGGAGCTATTTATGGAAACTAATGAACAAGGTCTTTCGAACGCACATGCCGTCCTAAAAACGAAGAATGGGGACGTCAAAATCCAGTTTTTTCCCAATGAGGCCCCAAAAACTGTCGCTCGAATAACCCAATTAATCTCTGAAGGTTTCTATAATGGCA
>JAUHYH010000089.1 GCA_030426585.1 Bacteriovoracia bacterium | reverse complement strand
CCGTCCAAGCACAACAGGATAGACGACACCTTCATCTTTTAAAGTTGAAATGGCTTCTAATGTTTTGGGATTGTTTCCTTCTGTAAAAACAATTCGAGGTCTTTTGTCTCTTGGAAGGTGAGAGCGAATATCTCTCAGAAGTCCTGAAGCATTCCCCATTCTCTCATCGAGTTGAAGAGCATACATCTTTAAATCTTTTATTTCTTTTCTCGCAACACCTGATTCGATTGCCGCTTTTGCGATCGCGGGAGCAACTCGGGTGAGAACTCTTTTATCGAAAGGTTTTGGAATAAGATAATTTTTCCCAAATTTAAAATCTTCATTACCATATGCAAGTTTGACGTCAACAGGAACGACTTCCTTTGCAAGGTTAGCGAGGGCCTGAACCGCAGCTTTTTTCATCTCTTCATTGATTTCTTTGGCCCGAACATCCAGAGCTCCACGAAAAATAAAAGGAAAACCTAAAACATTATTAACTTGATTGGGGTAATCACTACGGCCAGTGGCCATGATGGCATCATTTCTTACTTCTGCGACTTCCTCAGGAAGAATTTCAGGATCAGGGTTGGCCATAGCGAAGATGATGGGTTCTTTGGCCATCGATTTAACCATCTCTTTAGTAACAAGACCTTTCATTGAACAGCCGATAAAAGCATCGGCACCATCAAGCGCATCAGCAAGGGTTCTTTTTTTTGTATCGTTTGCGAATTCTTCCTTATAAGGATTCATTCCGTCTGGGCGTCCTTTCCAAACAACCCCTTTGGAATCACACATAATTAAGTTTTCATACTTTACCCCAAGAGAAATCATTAATTTGGCACAAGCGATGGCCGCAGCTCCGGCACCACTAAAAACGATTTTAACCTTATCGATTTTTCTCTTTGTAATTTCTAAAGCATTGATAAAAGCAGCAGACGCAATAATCGCTGTACCGTGTTGATCATCATGAAAAACAGGAATGTCGAGTTGTTCTTTTAGTTGTCTTTCGACTTCAAAGCATTCAGGAGCTTTTATATCTTCAAGATTTATTCCTCCAAAAGTTGGAGAGATGGCCTTGATTGAATTAACCATGCCTTCAATTGAAGATTCATCAACTTCGATATCAAAAACATCGATGTCTGCGAATTTTTTAAAAAGAACACCTTTTCCTTCCATGACAGGCTTGCCTGCGAGCGGTCCAATTTTTCCAAGTCCTAAAACCGCTGAACCATTTGAAATAACAGCAACAAGATTTCCCTTGTTGGTGTATTTGAATGCGTCCTCGGGATTTTCTGCAATCTCTCGACAAGGCCATGCGACACCTGGTGAGTAGGCATTCGCAAGGTCTCTCGCTGTATGACAGGGTTTTGTTGGAACGACTTCAGACTTACCTGGTCGTCCTTCTGAATGGTAGTTTAGTGCTTCTTTTTTACGCTCTTGACGCAGATCGTATCTTGCCTGAGACATCAGTGGTTCCTCTTTCGGTTTATTGGGGGATTGTATCTTGGTCCAAGACGTTAGACAATAAAGACGATTGGAGAAAACTGTGGATTTTCAAAGGGTTAAAGACTTTCTTAAGCAAAAAGGTGCCTCTGCGGTTCAAGTTGGATATTTCGATGGTGAGCGGGCTGAAGTTTTCAATTTTGGGGAATCAGAAAGTGACTCCCTCTACGACATTGCTTCAGTGACGAAGGTCGTCCAAACAGTTTTTCTCTATATGATCTCCCAAGAAGAAAAAGTGCTTTCTGTCGATGATGAAATTGGAAAGTATCTCCCTCGGATAAGAGAAGATCTTAAAAAGGTAAAACTTCGCTATTTTCTTTCGCATACTTCAGGAGTTCCCGCTTGGATTCCATTTTATTTTTTCCCTAAAAATTACCTCGATATTATAAATGAGCATGTACCGGCGAGTAAGCCCGGTGAGAAAAGAGTCTATAGTGATGTTGGATTTATTCTTTTAGGTAAAATCTTAGAAGAAGTTTCAGGGAAAAGTCTTGATAAACTTTTTGAAGAAAAAATTTCTAGACCGCTGGGATTAAATAATACTTTTTATGAAAACCAAGTTCCTCAAAGTCGATGTTTACAAACTTCTACAGGAAATGAATTTGAAAAGAACCTCGCTAAAAAAAGAGGCTTTAAAGAACCTGAAAATTTATCATGGAGAACCCAGCCGTTAATCGGTGAAGTGAATGATTTTAATTGCCATGGTTTCTTTAAAGGGGTTTCGGGACATGCAGGTCTTTTTTCGAATTCAGCAGATCTAATAACCATTGGGCAAGCTCTAATGGAGCATCCTCAGTTTGAATATTTCACGACACAAATTCATGAAAGGAACTCTCTGGGATTCTTGAATAGAGCAGATTGGCTGTACCATACCTTTTCGGGAAAAACCGTTGGACACCATGGTTTTACTGGTTGTTCGTTTATTCTTGATAGCGAAGTGAATAAAATTTTTGTTTTTCTTTGCAATCGTCAGCGGTATGGAATGGCGAACGGCGAATTTCCAAACTACAAAGCTTATTATCCTAAATTTGATTAATCTTTATAGAGTTCAACAATCGCTTCCTCATCATAGGGATGTAAAAAACTATGTTTATAAGACATAATTGATTTTTCTCCATCAAATTGATGACCAAGTCCTAAAAAATGTCCAAGTTCATGAGTTGCGACGACTTTGAAAACGTAGTCAAAACTTTCACCATTGGAATTAATTCCATTCATATTTGGAAACGATTTTTGAAGTTCTGATTGATAGAAGACGATGTCCGCATCCACTATTGTTCCTGTGTTATAATTAGAAGGAATAAATGTTGTTCCAAAATTTTTGACCTCAGGGCCTCGAGTTTTATAGTCTTCGACTAAGTAGATACATTGAGTATTGAGATCTGAAAAAGGAGGATAATCATAGATCTTTATGCTTAAGTCGATCCAGAAAGGGGTTCCATTAACTTGAGAGAGCTTATTCCAGTCCTGGACGGCTCGTTCATTATGTTTTCTATATTTTTGTATTTTAGGACCACAAAGCTGGAGCTTGATATTTTGAGGGTTCTTCCAACGGATTTTCTGACTTTTATCTTCGGGGTTTAGATAGTTATAATTTTTAAATGTTTTTTTGTAAGGAGAGTAGTCATTTCGTTGGTAGTAAAAATAAATGAGGGCCTTCTTAGTACTCGTCCAATCAACTGAGACAAGTAAAGTCATGGCCGAAAAATCATCCTTTAGGCTCGAATGAAGAGTCTCGAGAGGCAAAATATTGCCTTCATAAATCATGTGTGTTGCTTTTAAAGAATTATCACTTTGGATCTCAAAAATAATATTTCCTAACTGATCCTGCTTTTGAGTCCAGATAAGTTTGTCGTTAAAAATTTCAATCTGAAAATCTTTAGAATCTTCAAACTGATACTGACTTTCTTGAACAACGTTTTGAAAGTTAAATGCATAAATATCTGTATCAATTTCACTTTCTTCCCGTTCTTCGAGAAAAATTTGGACGGCGCCGAGAGAAAAGTTTTGAAGTTCTTTTTGAAATTGTTTAGGGCTTGAGAAGCTCTTTTGTAACGTCGCTCCTTCAACCATCTGCATGGGATCGCCAAGTTCTATATACTTAATTTCTGGCGCTCGTGATTTGTTTTTGGCACAAGACAGATTTAGGCACAGAATAATAAAAGAGACGATTGTTGAAAGCTTCATAACGCTAAGCAATATAGCGTAAAAAAGGCCTCCCCGTGGGGAGGCCAGTAAACTTTATAGAGCTCTAACTATTTAAAATTATAGGGCTTTCTTGTATTCATCAAATTTCTTCTTAAGAAATCCCATTAACAAGAGATTCGCAAGGAGGTTTGGATAGGCGAGAAGCCCAAACAGACCGTCGACGATATTGAGGACAACCTCAGGCTTAATCTGAGTTCCGAGGAACGTGATGATCACAAAGATGATTCTATAAGGCATGATGAACTTTTCACCAACCATATAAACTACCCCTTGTTCTCCGTAATACGACCAAGAAATGATGGTAGAGAAAGCAAAGAGAACAACGGCAAGGGTTACACCATACTGTCCAAGTGGACCAAAGAACGTGCTGAAAGCAAAAGCTGTCATATCAGATCCTGTACCAGCATCTGCATTTGACCACGCTCCTGTAATGAGAAGGACCAAAGCTGTTAAGGTACAAACCACAATTGTATCAATCAAAGGACCTAACATCCCAACAAGACCTTCTTCGATCGGAGAAGACTTCGCCGCTGTGTGTGCGATGGCCGCAGAACCCATACCGGCTTCATTAGAAAAGACGGCCCTTTGAGTTCCGATTTTCATAACTTCTTTCATCGTCGCTCCTGCAAAACCACCGATTGCGGCAGTTCCACTAAAGGCACCAGAAATAATATCTGAAAACAACTGCGGAACAAGATCAATATTCGCGAAAAGAATAATCAAAGCTCCAATAAAATAAAAGACAACCATGAAAGGAACGAGTTTACCTGCTACATTTCCAATACGCTTGATTCCACCAATCAATACCATTCCTGCTAGAAGAGCAAAAACCAGACCTGAAACCCAAGTACTGACTCCTGTAGAAGATTCAATGATCGTTGCCATCTGATTTGACTGAAATAAGTTACCCGCACCAAATGAACTTAAGACGACAAAGAGTGCATAAATGAATGCCATGAACATGAAGAATTGTTTTGCAATTCCAGTTTTGTTGGCGGCTAATCCATTTTTAATTGTATACATTGGCCCACCGTGAACTTCTCCTCCTGTTTCATCTCTATTAAAAAGAGAAAGAGAAATACTTGTGAACTTTGTTGTCATACCTAGAAAACCAGCGATCCACATCCAAACAACGGCACCAGGACCACCTGCTGCAATAGCAAAAGCAACCCCTGCAATATTTCCTAGACCGATCGTCGCAGAGAGAGCGGCACAAAGGGCTTGAAAGTGAGAGATTTCACCTTTCATATTCGGATCATCAAAATCACCTTTCGTAACTCGAATAGCGTGCCAGAAATAACGAACTTGTGGGAAACCAAAATAAACAGAAAAAACAACACCGGCGCCGAAGAGCATCCAAACCATATGTGGTCCCCAGACAGCTCCGACAAATTCTTCTGAAAACGTTTTTAAATCCATGTTTCTATTCCTTTTTTAACTTAAGCCTAGAAGATAAGCTTTGTTCTTGAGAATTACAAATAAGAGTGATTTAGGAGTCAGAAATTGTTAATGAGTTCAAAAAATTGACCCAATTCCTTACTGCGTAAAAGTTGTTTTTTTATTGTCTCAGATTGCTCGAAATCCTCAAATAGATAGCGACTCAAGCCCTTAAAGCTTTTGAGGATAGTAGGGGCTTTTTGTCCCTCCTCATCAAAAGCCGAATGTAAGGATTGAAAGTATTCTAAGATCTTTTCTTTTGTCTCTGACTTAGTAAGAGTGACACCCTCTTTGTACAACGAGGCAAGCCAAGGAGTTTTTAAGGCTCCACGGGCGATCATAACAGAGTGGCAACCCGTAAACTCAAAACACTCTTTGATATCTTGGATAGTCCAGATATCGCCGTTAGCAACAACTGGGATATTGAGAAGCTCAACGGCCTTTTTTATGTATCCCCAATTAGCTCGACCTTTGTAGAGTTGCTCTCTTGTTCGACCATGAATGGTGATGGCTTGAACACCTTCACCTTCTAAAATCTTTAAATTTTCTTCAAAAAGAGAATCATCTTCGAAACCGATTCTGATTTTTGCGGTAAACGTTTTGGAAAAATTTTTTCTGATTAACTTAATGATCGCTTGAAGCTCTTTGGGATCTTTAAGGAGGAAAGAACCTCCTTTATTTTTAACTACGGTTTTAGAGGGGCAACCCAGGTTAATATCAAGCCACTCAATTCCGATTTCTTCTAGATCTTGAACGGTTTGTTCTGTATTCGCATTGGTACTTGTGAGGATTTGATAAAGTGTTTTGTTTCTAAGTTCCGAATGAAAAGTACGTTTTCCGAAGTGCTTGAGTAAGTGCTTAGTAGGGTAGCGACCAACGGTAGGGACTCTTAAGAAGTCACAAGCAAGATAGTCCCATTCCGGATAGAGCTTTTCAATGACATTTCTATAGGTGTCATCGGTAACACCTTCCATGGGAGCAAAGAATATTTTTCCAGACTCTCTAGGGAACATATCTATAACGATCTAGGTTTTGGGAAAAAGGCTCTCGACGATGAAGATCGAAGTTTTTCTTTTTCAAAACTATTCTGGGGCTTGGTCTTCCATTGAGATCTGGCTTTGAATATAGTTCTGTAAACCTGCAGAGCTAATAAGACTCTGTTGAGTTTCAAGCCAATCAACATGCTCTTCTTCGCTTCTAAGAATTTGAGAAAAGAGGTCACGGCTTGCAAAGTCTTTTTCTTGTTCCGCTGTTTCAATACATTTCTTAAGAAGCTCCAAAGCCTCTTGTTCTACTTTAAGGTCTGACTCAATAATCTCTTGAACGTTTTGACCAATTGAAATTCGATTGAGCTTTTGAACGTTTGGAAGTCCTTCTAGAAAAAGGATTCTTTTAATAAGTTGGTCCGCATGCTTCATTTCATCAATCGAAGCAGCATATTCAATCTTCCCAAGTTTATACATTCCCCAGTCTTCGAGAATTCTCGCGTGAAGAAAATATTGATTTATGGCCGTTAACTCACCTGTTAAGACAGAATTGAGTGCATCGATAACTTTTTGGTTCCCTTTCATAAAAACTCCTTAATCCTTAAGCATAATAAGCAAAAGAAAGGGAAATGTGAAAGAGAAGGTTACTTTTTAGGTTTGAGCCGGTGAACAGCCGTTTGCTCTGACTGGTGACTGTGAGCGTGAGTCTGTCGAGAATGCTTTATAAAGTCTTGAAGACAACTTCCGCAGTCTGAACCAAGACCTAAGCGCTTTGTGATATCTGAAAGCTTGATATTGGGGTTCTGATCAAGAATTTCTTGAAGTTGTTTATCTGAAATCTGGTTACACAAACAAATGTACATAACAGCTCCTGAATACCATTATACTTTCACTTGTCGGGTATACCAAACAAATATTTAGATTGCCTACAAAAATCGGCATATTGGGGTATCAAATACCGATAATTTTGATTTAAACCTTAGAGAAGCTCTGTTTGGAAGTTGGCAGTTTCATCTGTAATCGAATAAAAACGACCTTCGTCCCAATGCTGAATAAGCTTGGGGGCAACTGAATTATCTGGTTTGTGCATAGTGAAATAGAAATTTCCACCCTGTTGGACTTGATCAATCCAAGATTTCCATTGAGACATTCTTCCTTTGTCATGATCGGGGTCTTCGTCACTTAAGAAACGAACAACATTATGAGGCCCTGTGAAGGTTAGATGAAAAACATTCCTTGCACCGGGAGTATCAGAACAAACAGTTGATAGAGATTTTTTAGCGAGGTAGTCAGCAAGTTGAAAGTAAATCTGTTGGTTTTGAAACCATGTTTTATTTCTAAACTCAATAGAAACCGGAAAGTCTGAGGGGAGCGCCTCAAGAAAATTAAAAAGATCTCTTTTATAACTTGTATCAAACTGAGGGGGAAGTTGTAGTATGGTGGTGCCTAAATTTTCATCGAGTACCGAAATACGATCGATAAAATCCGTTATGATAGATTTAAAATTTGATAATAATTGAAAGTGCGTTAATTGCTGAGGCCACTTGGGGAGAAAGGCAAAGTTTTTGGGAACCATTGACTTCCATTGTGTGAGTCGCTCTTTTGAGACCTCACTATAGAACGTTGATGAAACTTCAACGCAATCCAATCTCTTTGAATATTCTTTTAGAAAGTTTTTTGAAGAACAGTTCTGAGAATAAAGAAGTCCTTTCCATTCAGGAACTGCCCATTGGGGGAGGCCAAGGTGGGGAATGAAATTTTCAGTACTATAAAACTTGGCATTTTTAAATTGATAATGATCTTGAAAATGACCGGTTCCAAATTGCATAACATAAGTTTAATTGCTTAGGCGGGGCTCGTCTATTCAATGTCAGCAGTAATACCTCTTAAAGTTTGATAGATTAAGCTTATGAGTAAAATGACGCTGGTCTTAGGAAATCAGTTATTTCCTCTTAGTCACTATCAGAATTTCCCGAAAAAATTTTTCATGTGTGAAGACTTTGGGCTGTGTACCCACTTTAAATATCATAAGCATAAACTGATTCATTTTCTTGCTTCGATGCGAACTTATTGCAAAGAGTTAACGGGTGCTGGATTTGATGTTTCCTATCGGCAATTAGCAAAAAAAACTTTTCTTGAGGAATTAGAAAGCTATGCACTTAAAAATAAAATTCAAGAGCTTCATTGCTTTGAAATCGAAGATAAGTTCTTTGAAAAAACGATAGAGAACTTCTGTAAAGAAAAAGAGATAAAACTTGTTATCTATGAAAGTCCTATGTTCATGGTTAGCCGCAATGATTTTAAAACTTATCTCAATGAAGGAAAAAAACCGTTTTTAAATAACTTCTATATTCAACAAAGAAAAAGATTTTCAATTCTCATGACTGAAAATGGTGAGCCTATTGGTGGAGAATGGAACTATGATCAAGAAAACAGAAAGAAAATTCCCCAAAAAACAATCATTGTTCTTTTTGAGCCTCCTTTGGTTACCAACAAGATTGTTGAAGATGTAAAAGATCTTATTCATAAGAATTTTCCCGACCACCCTGGAGACGTTAAAGATTATTGGATCCCCGTATCGAGAGAAGATGCTCTTAAGTGGTTTAAAGACTATATAAAAAACCGCTTTGAGTTTTTTGGTGATTATCAAGATGCCTTGGATGAACGATGTGATTTTCTTTACCACTCAGTGATTAGTCCTTTCATAAATATAGGTTTTTTGACTCCTTATGAAGTTATCAAGGAAATTGAGCAACAATTAAAAGGGGAAAACTTAAATGCGGTTGAAGGTTTTATTCGGCAAGTATTAGGATGGCGTGAGTTTGTTCGAGGGATTTATCAAAACTTTGATGAGATTCAGCAAAAAGAAAATTTCTTCGGTCATAAAAAGAGGTTGAAAAAAAGTTGGTATGAAGGGACTACGGGGATACCTCCACTAGACTTTTCAATTAACAAAGCCCTCAGAACCGGATACTGCCACCACATAGAACGGTTAATGGTTATTGGAAACTTAATGTTAATGCTAGAGGTTCACCCACAAGAAGTTTATACATGGTTTATGGAGATGTTTATTGATTCTTCTGACTGGGTAATGGGACCTAATGTCTTTGGCATGTCTCAATTTAGTGACGGTGGGATTTTTGCAACAAAACCTTATATCAGTGGTTCAAATTATATTCTGAAAATGAGCCATTATAAGAAAGATCCAGAATGGTGTGATGGGGTTGACGGTCTTTATTGGCGCTTTATTGATAAAAAGAGAAAATTCTTAGAAAAAAATCATCGTATGAATATGATGGTAAAGATGTATGACAAGATGGATGACAAAAAAAAGAAGCGGATTCTTAAAGCTGCGGACGAGTTAGAAAAAAGATTAGTTGAATAACAAGCCGTATACTACGCCTACAGGAATCACTAGCGGTAAAGTAATCGCCAAAATACCTATAATACCAGCACAAAACTTTAGTAATGGTGCAATTATTTTCATAATCAGATTATAAGGTATTTCTCAGTGTTAGTCAGAACTTTTTCTTAATTCTAATAAATGCTTATTAAAAGCTCTCATTGTAAACAGGTGGATTAGAGCTTGAGTGTATTTATAGAGAAACCATGGAAGAGCTGGCTTGAATTCATGTATAGCCGCTAATGTGTATCGATCATTAATGATGTTCCTAAACTCTAATCTTCCTCGTCCTTCACCTAAAGCGAGATACCCACCTCGAATATAAAAAAGCTGTCTATCTTCAGAACTTCTTTCGAGAGAGGGTTCCAGAATAAGTGCTTCACCGGGAATAAAAGAGATACGAAAAGAGATCTTTGAATTTTCTTTAATTACTTTTATAAAAGGTGACCAAAATTGAGGAATCCATTCAAAATATCTCGAAGCAACTTCTTTAGCCTTGAAACGATAAAGGCTTTGTAGCCTCTGAATCGACCTGACTTCGCTATGTTTTTTTGTAGAGCCAGTGTATTTAAAGGCATTTGGTTTCGACTTAGGAGGTAATTGCTCTAAAATCATTTCCAAAGAGTCACTAAAGCTTGTGAAGTTTTTATCTATACTAAGTCGATAGTCCTTATCTGGAACCATATGAGTTTTAAGACTTTCAACCAAAGGGTAGACCAAGTCTTTAGGCGCTCCCGTGATAAGTGAGACCCATAGC
>JAUHYH010000272.1 GCA_030426585.1 Bacteriovoracia bacterium | reverse complement strand
GCCCATTGCAAACCTTATTGAAAAAATAGAACTGGTTGAAAAAAAGAGTTCTAATGGAGTTCAATGGCAGTACTTAGAAGTCGGTGATGACCTTTATCAAGGTGAGATGATCCGAACAGGTTCTGACTCCTCCGCAAAAGTTCAATTTAAAGAAAATGGATCTTCAATTGATATTGATCCCGACTCGATGGTTGTGATTGAACAACAAAAAGAAAAATTCTCGCTAAATGTTCTCGAAGGAAGTCTCTTTGTCGAGAAATCTGAAGGTGGTGCTAGGGGCTCCGAAATCGAGTTAAAATCTGGTGATAAGACAGTTTCTTTAAGCTCTGGACAATTGAGCATCAGTAAAAGGGCGGGGAGTGACTTTGAAGTTAACGTCCTTAAAGGGCAAGCCGTTGCTGAATCTTCAGGACAGAAAGTTGATCTTGAAAAAGGGATGTCAGCGATTGTCTCTGAAGACATAAAAAAAGAAGATCTTAGCCTTAGAGTCACCTATCCCAATTTTGGCGATACCGTTTTTCTAAAAGAGGGTGAGAAACTAAAAATTCGTTGGGTACCTTTTAGTGGAAAATATGCCATTCGAGTTTTAAGGGGAACGAACAAGAAAAACCTCAGTCCGGTGAACATCCCTCCACAGGCCCCTGACAAAGGTGAAGTTGATATTGATTTAGGTGAGGGGACTTTCTATTGGCGACTGGAAGCTCTCTCAAATGATAAAAGTGAAAAAGGTTTAAAATCACCAATATTTAAAAACTCTTTATCACTCTTAAGAAAACCTGTTCTTCTGGAGCCAGAGTCCAGCAAAGATATTGAGGTTTTAAAAAGTAATTTTGAACTTTCTTTTCTTTGGTCAGCTTCTAAGGGGTTAAAAGATTTTTACATAGAAATTGCTACCGACGCACTGTTTAGAAAAATTATTCGTAACGAAAAAGTTGAAGGACTCACTTTTAATATAAAAAAGCCTCTTCCTTCTGGTAAATACTTCTGGAGAGTAAAGTCTACTTATCCAAGTGGAGAACAAGTTGCGAGTGATGAAAGATTTTTTAACCTTACGGTACGAGATCTTTTCCCCCCGAAACTTGTTTTTCCTGAAGAGAACTACAGAGTTTACACCCAAAAAGTGGGACAGTACGACTTTGAATGGGAAAATATCAAAGGGGTGAATGAGTATATCTTCAAGCTTGAACGGAGTGGTAAGGAGATCTTATCACGTAAGACGAAAAAAAGTCAGATTTCATTAAAACTAAAAAAGCTTGGAAGCTATTTTTGGAAAGTTGCTAGTGTTGATCGAAAAGGAAAAACTTCTAAATTTTCAACCCTAAGAAGATTCAGTTTAGAGAAACTGCCTAAAATTAACTTTAAAAACCTTAAAAATAAATACTACTTTACGGGCGAAAATTTTCTTAAATTTGAATGGGACCAAATAGATAAAGACTTTAACGGAGAATATCGATTTAGGTTTTGGAACGATCAAGGTTTCAATTTTACAAAAAACTTAAATAAAAATGAAGTGAGTGTGCTTCCTGAGAAGCCTGGAAAGTATAAGGTCATTGTTTTTGCTTATGATCGGTTTAACAAAATGATTAGTCGTTCTTCAACCGAGAACATTCTTGTAAGCCTTGCGAAACAACTTGATCCTCCTAAAGTTCTTCTCCCTGAAGGTGAAGAATTCCTCACGGCTCCGGTGGGTAATATTAGAATTACTGTGGGTGAAGAGGAAACGCTTAAAAAATACGGACTAAGAATTAGAGATAGAAGAGGTCTCTCTGTTTATAAGAAAAGTTCAGAGGGGCGTGTTTTTGCTGTTGATGGATTACTTCCTGGCAAATACACAGTTGAAGCTATCGGAGTTGATAACTTTGACAGAAAGACAGAGTATGGTGAGTCCGTCGAACTTGTTGTTCCAGAGAAAAGTAATATCGCCGCTCCGAAACTTAAAAAGATCAAGGTGAAATGAGAAATCTACTCGTTCTGACATTTCTCTTACTGATACCAAAGGCCTTTGCTGCCAAATGGATTGATATTGAGTGGGAAGGTGTAAAGGGTGCAACGGGTTACGAACTTGATATCAAGAGAGTTCAAGGTGATGAAGAGTTTCCCAT
>JAUHYH010000271.1 GCA_030426585.1 Bacteriovoracia bacterium | reverse complement strand
TCAATCAAGATGTTGACTGCAAAATCAACCTTGAATACAAGTCTGATCATGTAAAGTCTCACTTCCCTATTCATATAAAAAAAATGGAACATCAAGGAGAGCATTTCTATATCTATGCTCGAAATATTGAACCTAACCAAGATACGAGAAGGCTTTATGAAGTTTATGGAAAACGACAAGAAAGCATTTCTAAGTTCGTCTATCACGCAAGAGTTTGAGGAAAATTTTGAATAAAGTTAAGGTTTATTATATTGGTAGAAAAGGTGCAAATATGAAGAAGGTTGATGATCTTCTTCATGCCTATAGACCTGACCACTTTGAAGTTATCCTTGCCCCTAGTGTAAAATATGTCGCTACAAAAGTTTTAAGCTTTAGAGACTTTGTCATCCTCGATCTTAACTTCAAACCAGAAAATACGATTGCAAAGCTCGCAGAAGCTCATAAGACCTTGAAACGTATTGGCTGTACAAGTATTTGTCTCACTAATGCCGTTGATCATAACACCGTCTCAAGTATTGCTGAAATTGGTTTTGATGGTGTTCTTGTTAAGCCTTTTAACTTTAGATCTTTCAAAAACGTTATCGATCATATCAAAGAATTCACTTTTGAATCGAATAAATATTTCTTAACGATCGAAAAAGGGAAAAGAGCTCTTTACGACGAAACAAATTACACAAAATCTTATACCATTTTCAAAAAATCAACGGAACAGGATACAACACCAAGTCTTGCTTATTTCTACTTAGGAAAAACTTGTGAGTATATGAACCGAGATGTAAATGCGATCAATCACTACCGAAGAAGCTTAAGGCTTAATAAGTGGCATTTCCAATCATTAAACTCACTTCTTGAGGTCTATATCAGACATAAAGATAAAGACGAAGCTTTTACACTTTTAAAACATCTTACTCGAACCTATCCCGAATCTCCTGAACGATTTTGTATGGCTGTTCAGCTTGCAGTTAAGACTTTTCAATTTGATGAAATACCGGCTTTAAGTGAAGCTTATGAAATGATTAAAAATCGTAATTCAAAAATCGATAAGTATTTTTTCGCAGCACTCTATGTTTCAGCAAAACATTATTTGAACAAAAAGAAAATTGATCAAGCCAATATCATCTCTAAGAAACTACTCGATTTTTCTCATAATAGTCCTTATTACAAAAGCCTTATCAAGCAAGCATACAAAAGCTTTGGGAATGGTAAAGACTTTGACGTTTTAGAATCTCAAGTCGCTTAAGCTTTCATTCTCTTTTCAAAGTCCTGAACTTTGTCACATGTCCATGTCTTTTGAAATTTATCTGCCGAAAGTGAGTACTCTTTTGCATGAAGATAAATCCGATCCGAACGAGAAGCCCCATAAAGAATATCCCCAAGAATGGGAAAGTCTTTATAAGCTAATAAGGCCCTAATTTGATGGCGATGCCCTTCAAATAAAGTAATCTCGAGGTAGCTCAGGTTATTTTTATACTCAAGCCTGTTCACTTCAATTTTCCCAACAAACCCTCGCCCTTCATTTACGGGAGTGACTTCAACCTTATGCCCTTTAAGACCTGATGAACTCAAACGACCATTAATTGTTGTAAACTCTGGAAATTCGCCCTCTACAATTGCCAAATATTTCTTTTGAATAAAAGATCGTTGAAAGTTATTTCGAATAACTTTCCTTAAGGTTTCATTTCTACAGTAAATAAGAACTCCGGAAGTCTCAAAGTCTAAACGAAAAACGAGTCCTCGATCATAATTCTCTTCATTAATTTTTAAAACATCCCCTTTTCCAATGGAGCGGAGAAAGCTTAAACAATTATTTGATTCATCATAGCTTAAAGGATGATTATGAATTTTGGCTGGTTTCGAAAGAACAATGAAATTTTCATCCTCATCAAGAATATCAATAGGAGGCCCTTCGTAATTAGGATTAATACGATTCAAATTAAGAAGATTGAGGGGAACTTCAACTGGTTTCTGAGCTTGAACCGACTGACTTCTTAATTTAGGAGATAAATACTTTTTAATTTGTGCGTGTGATACTTGATAGCACTCTTTTAAGGCACTCTCCAAGCTTGAGTGCGAATGAAGAAAAGATAGTTCACTCATAGATATTAA
>JAUHYH010000088.1 GCA_030426585.1 Bacteriovoracia bacterium | reverse complement strand
GTCCTCGAATAATTTAGATTCATATATAAGGAGAATATATAATGTCAGCTAAAGAATTAAAGTACAGTGAAAACGCAAGAAATCTTATTCTTAATGGAGTAAACGCTCTTGCAAACGCAGTTAAAGTTACACTCGGACCTAAAGGGCGTAACGTTGTTATCGAAAAATCATTTGGAGCACCAGCTATTACTAAAGACGGTGTTTCAGTTGCAAAAGAAATTGAATTAGAAAATGCATTTGAAAACATGGGTGCTCAACTTGTTAAAGAAGTCGCTCAGAAAACTAATGATGATGCTGGTGATGGGACAACAACAGCAACAGTTCTTGCTCAAGCTATTTATAGAGAAGGGGCAAAACTTGTGGCTGCTGGGCATAACCCAATGGACCTTAAGAGAGGGATCGACTTCGCAACAGAAAAAGTTGTAGCGAAGCTTAAGGAAATGTCTAAGAAGATTGATACTGAGGAAGAGATTGCTCAGGTTGGATCTATCTCTGCTAACAACGATGTTGAAATCGGAAAACTTCTTTCTGAGGCTATGGCGAAAGTTGGTAAAGAGGGTGTTATTACAATTGAAGAATCTAAAACAGCTGAAACAAATCTTGAAGTTGTTGAAGGAATGCAATTTGATCGTGGTTACCTTTCTCCATACTTCGTAACAAATACAGAAAAAATGGAAGTAAGCTTTGATAATCCAAATATCCTTATCACTGATAAGAAAGTTTCTTCTATGAAAGATCTTCTTCCTATTCTTGAAAAATCTGTTCAAACAGGTAAGCCACTTCTTATCGTTGCTGAAGACATCGAAGGTGAAGCGCTTACAACTCTTGTTGTTAACAGATTAAGAGGAACATTAAATGTTGCAGCTGTTAAAGCTCCAGGGTTTGGTGATAGAAGAAAAGAAATGCTTAAGGATATCGCAATCCTAACGGGTGGAACTGTGATTTCTGAAGAGCTTGGAATGAGTCTTGAAGCTGCTGAGCTTACAATGCTAGGTTCTGCTAAGAAAGTTACTATCGATAAAGAAAACACAACAATCGTAGATGGTGTTGGTGATAAAAAGCAAGTTGAGGCACGAGTTGCTGAAATTAAAACTCAAATCGAAAACACATCTTCTGAATACGACAAAGAAAAACTTCAAGAAAGACTTGCTAAAATTGCTGGTGGAGTTGCAGTTGTTTACGTTGGTGCTCCAACTGAGTCTGAAATGAAAGAAAAGAAAGACAGAGTTGAAGATGCTCTTAACGCAACAAGAGCTGCTGTAGAGGAAGGGATCATCGTTGGTGGTGGTGCTGCTCTTATTCATGCTTCAAAAGTTCTTGAAGGTCTTGCTACTGGAAACGAAGAACAAGATTTTGGTATTAGAATCGTCCGTCGTTCAGTTGAAGAGCCTCTAAGACAAATTGCTCAAAACGCTGGTCTTGAAGGATCTGTTGTTGTTAACAATATTCTTAACTCGAAAGATGCAACATACGGATACAACGCTCGTGAAGACAAGTACGAAGACCTTGTTAAAGCAGGTATTGTAGATCCTACGAAAGTTACAAGATCTGCTCTTCAAAACGCAGCTTCAGTTTCTGGCTTAATGCTGACAACTGAAACAATGATTGCTGACCTTCCTAAAAAAGATGACGCTGGTGCAGGAATGCCTGGCGGTATGGGAGGAATGGGCGGAATGCCAATGATGTAATTTCTTCTTAGAAATAACACATACCAAGGGGGCTTTTTAGCCCCCTTTTTTTTGCCTTCTGGCACCGTAAAAGGGCCAGCTTGCCTCCTAGACAGCCCTGGAACAATGTTTTTTCAAGTACTTAAAACTGGCATAGGAAGTGCACTATAGGTTTTGTAAGGAAGAGAAGGAATCTCTTTCTTTAAGGGTTCAGGATGAACAGCGAATACAAAACGCCTGGAAGTTTTTTTCTCATTGTTTTGGTTATCCTCACTTTGTTCTCTATTAAAAGTTTTGGATTCAACCTCACCGATGATTTCAAGGAGGGTTTCTTTTGGCAAAATCTCCCCATCAATTTAAGTGTCGTCGATGATCAAAGCTTTGAGGTAGAAAGGATTTCTAACCTCGAATGGGCTTTAGAACAAGCGATTGCTCAGTGGTCTCTTGAAGCGCCTCAATTAGAGTTTTGGCGAGCTGATGCCTCGGTCGCTCCAAACACAACAGGAGTTAACATTGTTAAATGGGATCGGGATTTCGCTTTAAGTACAGGCTTACAAGGGAACCAGTACTTGGCGGTTACGGTTCGAAGGGCCGTCATTCCTTTTATTGCTCAAGTTGAAATTCTAATGAACGCTTATTACGTTAACTTACCAAAAAACGATTTAGTGAAAATTCTAATACACGAACTGGGTCATACTATAGGGTTGGATCACTCCGAAGATCCGTCCTCCATAATGTCTGCTGCCATAAGACTCGGGCCCTATAGTAACCAGTCCATTCAAACGGACGATATGGCAGGTTTGAGCTACATCCATACAGAAATGGGCTCACGCCAGGCTGGAACGAGTAGTGATCCCGCTTATTGGGAATTAAGAAAAACCCAAGAGCAAAACTCAAGTACTGCCCTGCCCAGCTGTGGGACAATCGAAGACATTAACAAGCATGGTGGAGGTGGGAGCGGTTCCTTCCTCATTTCTTTTGTATTTGGTCTTCTTTTAGCCTTCTGTTTCGGGAAAAATTTTCATCTAGGACTTATTAAAATCATCGACTAAAGACAAAGTGCCGATAAAGCCTTCATGAAGGATTACGGTGATATTGTTCTCTATTTAGAAACTTCAGGAAAAAAAAGTCATAACTATTTAGGACTCGCAAAGAGTTTTGCCCGACAGGGGATTACTCTGGTTCCGGTTAACTGGGAACAACTTTTCCATTTCAATAAACTAAACGAAGGAAACAAAACACCGGTCATTATTTTTACTGACGGGATGCAATCAAAGCAGTGGTTTACAACATCTCGGAAGAATATTCTTCGGCGAATGGTCACTTCAGATAATTTTAGAATTTTCCATTTTACGAGTTTCGCGAATTTGAATTTCTTCATGCATTCGAAGATAAAAAACTACCTCAAAATTAATCTACCAGTGAGCCACAAGAAGATCGTTGAGACGCTGGTTTTGGCTATTTCAGGTAATGAGCTAAGCTCCTTAGAAATTCGCTAGAATTCCCTCTCTTTTTTGCTCCGTGTAAGAAAATCGCCTTTGAAGACAGCTTGGGATGCGGTATGTATGCACTGTGAGATATTTAATCTTTATCTTAATCATTTCCAGTACGGTCTTTGCGAGAAAGCCAGTCCCTGCCTCGCGCTTTGAGCAGCTCACAGGGAAGAAGTTGACCAGCGATACGAAGTCCATGTGGGATCAAATCTACAACCGCTCTCAGTTCGTTTATGGGAAGGCTCCGGCCCGGTTTATCTCTCAGAATTATCATTATCTTCCTTTTGCTTCCTCAGTTCTCGACATGGGAATGGGAGAGGGAAGAAATGCGGTTTTTCTTGCGAAGAAAGGTTATAAAGTTACGGGAATCGATATCAGTTCTGTGGCCGTAAAAAAAGCCCAACTTCTAGCAAAAGAATTTAATGCCAAAATAAAAACGGTCGTTGCCAGCCTTGATGATTATGACTTTGGTGACAACGCTTTTGATGCAATCATTTGTTTTTACTACGTCGATCGCAACATGATTGAAAAAATGGATAAATGGTTAAAGCCCGGCGGGCATATTGTTTTTGAAGCTTTTAATATTAAGCAAAGAGCAAAGTTAGGGGAAAAGGCAGATCCTGAATCTTATTATCTTAAGGACGAAGAACTTTTAAAACTTTTTAAAGGCTATAAAGTTCTAAAGTTTGAAGAGCCTCTTCACTTAGAAAATTATACTTCGAGCATCATTGTTCAGAAACCCAAGGAATAAAATGAAAATTTCACTTTTTTATCAAAATGTAACTGTCCTCGACTATGCATACTTGGATGAACACAAAGGCCCGATTGGTCATTCTCAATATGTTGATGTTGAATTTATCGGAAAGACAGACAAAGAGGGAGTTGTTTACGATTTCTCTCATGCTAAGAAAAAAGTTAAAGAAATTATTGATAGAGACTGTGACCACCGCTTTGTTGTTCCAGCAAAAACAGTTCAAGATGATGAAGGAAGATCAAAATTTACTTATGAGTATGGTTATTCTGATACTCCTCTAGAATATTGGGGACCAGAGGAAGCTTTTTGTGCCATTCCTTTTGATACAGTCACTGATCAAACTTTAACAACTTACCTTGAACAAGTTGTTATGAAAGAGATGCCTGAAACAGTTGCGGCAGTGAAGTTAACTCTTCGAAGTGAAGAGGATCTTGATAATAGTACTTATTTTCATTACACACACGGCCTCAAAGAGCATTATGGAAACTGTCAAAGGCTCATTCATGGACACCGGAGTACAGTTAAAGTACTCATCAATGGAGAGAGAGATCCAGAAAAAGAAGCACTTTTAGCTCAAGACTATTTTTCTTCGAATATTCATTTCTGCCTTTGGGATAATGTTGTGAACAAAGAAGAGATAATGAAAAACGAAGGGAGTAATATTATAGGCCGTTTAGAGAAAACACCTCTGGTTCATATTAAGTATACTTCTAATCAAGGTGAGTTTGAGGCTAAGATTCCTGGCGAAATTGTTTATATTACTCCAAGTGAAACGACAGTTGAGAATTTATCCATACATTTTTGTCAGTTAATACGTGATCATCATGCTGAAAAAGGTCAGAACGTACAGGTTCTTGCCTATGAAGGCATTGGAAAAGGAGCCATTTCGACGATGATGTGCTAGGCTTTTCATATGAGCCTTTACACACTCTTAATCGGAATCTTGAGCTTTCAAGTAATTGCACAAACAAAAAAAGACGACGTCTCATTCGTAACTAAGGTTAAGGATGCAAATAAGAAGACCAAAGTCCTTCTTCTTGATTCAAAAAATCAAAATATAAAATTTTTTAAAAGAAATGATGAAGTTTATTTCTACAATGAACTAAATCCGAGTTTTAAATGCCGTGGAATCGTGATGAAGGGCACCTATAGCCAACTAACACTCAAGGTTGATGAGTATGGAAAATGTTCTAAGTATGTCGGAATGGTAAAGGGATCTTACCTTAAAGTTCAAAGCCGTGATTTAGGTATAAATTTAAAAATGGCAGAAGAGGTTGTCGATATTCTTTTAAAGAAAAGAATGATCTTAAAAAGTAAAATTTATCGCCTTGAAAACCAAATACGAACCCAAGATCAACGTAAGCAGATACTTAATAGTGAATATGAAGCGAAAATGGCTTCACTGAAACTTGAATGGAAAGATGCTATTGATAAATTAGGGCTTGATGACCAAGATGCTGAAAAAGAGATTAACCTTTCAAAGATGAAGCTTCAAGATATTGATTCTAAGTTGAAGTTATACAATGTTCAGGACCAAAAAATTGAGCGCTCAAAATGGTCCCTGAAATATGATGTAGAAGATATTTAATGACTGATTACGAAATTACAGATGAATTACTCCTGAATATTAAATCAAACTTCCCTGACTACCATGCAAAGATTCTAAAAGATCAAAAGAATGATGAAATGCGTGCGAAGGTAAGGACTCTCTCTCAGGCGGAAGAAGTCTTAGAGTTAATTGATTATGTGAAACATTTCTATCGTGATTTTGAAAGACAACATCCCAATTTTGTTCCTATTTTTGAAAGTGAATTCGAATCGGCATCATTTTTAGAAAATGAAAAAAATATTACAGAGAAGTGTTTTGTTTTTCCTAATCTTTTCAAAAAGAGTGACTACTTTAATTTATCTGTTGAGGGAGAGTTTCAAAAAGATTTAATTCCAACTTATTTTGATTATTTTGAGAAGTGGAAGCAGGGAGTGTTTGAAGAGCATGAAAGATCTCAAGAATTGCTTAGAAGTACTCAAAAAATAAATTTTTATAACAATAATAAGCGAACCTGTGGGTGCGTGGACTGTGTGAGTCTTTTTAGAACTCGTGTGAGGGAAGGGATTCTCGAGACAATAACTGAGAAATATGAAAAACTCGAAGAGGAGCTCTATGAGGATATTCTCAACAGTACAATTGATAATATTTCTAATAAGGTAACCCGTTATCTCCGTTTCGTGGATAAAGAGGTTAAGCGATGTAGATACCTCTTAAGAAAATCAAGTTATAATAAGCTGTTTACAGATATTAAAAAGTTGAATGAAAGAAAATTGGGATATGATCCAGATAACCAATTAGCAAGAACTTATGTTGAAAAATTAAAAGCCTTTTTAATTAGTGAAAATCCACACATTAAAGCGGATTTTTACGATGACAAGGATTTTGAGAAATTCTTTTCTCGAATGGGAATGAAGATTTGGAAGCCAGGGTTTGTTCTTAAAAAAGAATTCCTTAAGCATACTGAGTCACTGATTGCCTTGAAGCGAAAAGATATATCTTCAACGATTCTTAGGAACTACCTCGGACAATTCTGGCATTACTCTGAGGCTCGAAAATTAAACCGAAAAATTATTTACCACATGGGTCCAACAAATTCGGGAAAAACCTATCACGCCCTTCAAGCGCTTTCAAAAGCAGAAAAAGGTTCATACCTCGCACCTCTCAGGCTCCTCGCGAGTGAAGTTTTCGATAAACTGACTGATATGGGAGTTAATACGACTTTACTGACAGGTGAAGAAGTCATTGAAAATCCTGGGGCCACTCATTATTCATCAACAATTGAAATGGCAAAGCTTCAACAAGAGTTTGATTGTATCGTTATTGATGAAATTCAAATGATTGGTGATTATCAAAGGGGTTGGGCTTGGACTCGAGCTTTAATTCATATGAGAGCGAAAGAAGTCCATCTTTGTGGTGATCCTAGTGCCCTAAGTCTAGTTCAGCAAATCTTGGAACTTACAGGAGATGAACTTGAAATTAAAAACTATGAAAGGATGACGGATCTAAAAGTTGAATCAGATTCGACCAAACTGGAAAACCTTAAAAAAGGCGATGCTCTAATTGTCTTTTCTAGAAGAAACGCTCTTAAGCATAAGGTCGAACTTGAAAAACTTGGGCATACGGTTTCAATCGTTTATGGAATGTTAAACCCAGATGTAAGAAGAGAGCAGGCCCGTCGTTTTGATGAAGGTGAAACGGATATCATCGTCAGCACCGATGCTATCTCGATGGGAATGAATCTTCCTGTTCGAAGAATTGTCTTCACGGCGTTTTCAAAGTTTATCAATTCAAGAGAACACCCTTTAACAGATAGTGAGATTAAACAAATTGCAGGACGAGCGGGGCGTTTTCAACGTTTTCCTACTGGTTTCGTAACTTATCTTGAAAGAGAGGTTAATAAAGGGGGAACTGAAAAATTACGAGATGCTCTTAATTGTGAACTCGAAGATAGAGAAATGGCGATGGTTGGTCCTGACCTCGATCTCTTTTTAAATGTTAATAATGCACTTAAAGAAAATTCTTTAAGAACGCTAGAGTTCTCAGAGTTTCTTAGACTTTTTTATACGATTGAATTTTCTAGTCCTTTCTATTGTGTCCGTCTCGATGAAATGATTGAAATTGCAGAAACGGTTGAAGAAATTAATGAACAGACAAACTCTTTAGATTATTCAGAAATTTTTGGTTTTGCCTGTGCTCCTGTGAATCTAGGAAATATTGATCATGTTCAATATTTTCACTCTATTGTAAGTCGCTATGCTGCTGGGCAACCAATTTATAATGAAATGATTGATACGAGTTCGAATAGTATTGATTATCTAGAAACTGCAATTAAATGCCTAGAGCTCTATCAATGGTTGGCGCGTCACTTTAGTAATAAACATTTTGCTTTTGATGATAATGAATTGCATATAAATAAGTCAGAGGCAGTTGAAAAACTAAACAAGCTACTTTCTGATAAGACAATAAAGTACTATAATCCTTACCAGCACAACCGTCCTAGACGGAAATTTGATAAAAAGAAATCTGATAAAAATGAAAATAAGCGAAGCCGTTCAAGAAATTCTTCTAGGGGAAAATCTTCCAAACAAACTAGTAAACCTAAACGGCGTCGACGTCGATAATTTTGATTTTACAGAACCAGTAACACCGGCGAGAAATTCATCCTTAAAATTTAGTAATAAGCAAAAGAAGTTTCCTAAGAATTTTGAGTCGAAGGAATCTAAAGCTTATGCACTTCATTGTTTTGCTAACCATGAGCTTTTAGCGATTGAAATTATGGCCTTAGCGATTGCTCGTTTTCACAAAATCCCAGATTCAAAGAATTTTATTAAAGGAATTATTGGGGCGATGAAAGATGAGCAAAAACATCTTGCTTTATATATAGAGAGGATTCGTGAACTTGGTTATGATTTTGGAGATTTTCCCGTTAATGATTTCTTTTGGAAGTATACAGACAAAATTAAAACACCATCGGAGTACTTAGCTTTAATTTCTTTAACTTTTGAATCTGCGAATCTTGATTTTGCTTATTTTTATGCAAAAAAATTTGAAGAAATAGAAGATTTTAAAACATCGAAGATCATGATGGAGGTTTACCAAGATGAAATTTCTCATGTGAAGTTTGGTGAGCATTTCATGGGACAGTGGAAAGGGAATTCTGATCTTTGGGACTATTATATGGAAAACTTAGTTTTTCCAATTACACCTGCCAGAGCTAAAGGTATTAATTTTGATTTTGAGCGAAGAATTCATGCAGGGTTGGACTCTAATTTTCAAGAATCACTTTTAAACTTTAATGATGAGTTTCAAATCACTAATCGAAAATGCAATACTACTTTGAACCACTAGAAATACCGGGAAACCCTATTCCTGAAAGGTTCCGAAATCAATTTGAATTTCTTTTCTTTTATTTGGAACCGAATCATTCACTCGCATCAAAAAAAAATTATTCTGAAAAATATTTCAATTTTTTGAAAGACAAATTTAGTATCGAACCTAAGCTTGTGGATTATGATCTGGGTGATCAGAACTATTGGTTTTTTGAAAATCAAGACTTGCTTCTAAATAAAATAGTGATTCATGATCATTTGGAAGATTTAAATTTATGGGAACATGAAATTTATATTGCAAATTCACGGTTAGATATAAAAGAAGGTCATTTCCTTACAAAAAACCCCTTAGGTTTCTCAGGTCGAGGAGTTAAAAATTTAAGCAAAAAAGAAAATCTCACTTTTCCAATATTGATTGAAGAAAAGTTAAACCGATTAAAAGATTTTAGTTATTATCATGAAGATCAAAATTTTATTTTTTACGAAAATAAAATTGGAAAAAACTATAATTATCTTGGGACCCAATTTGATCAAAAGTTAATGAATGACTTTGGTGATTGGTTTAAGGCTCAAGGTATCTCGGATAAAGAAATTCTATTGTTTCAAGAACGAAAAACACAACTTCACTCAAGGCTCATTTCATTAAATTTTGAAAGGTATAATGTTGACTGTTTTACTTACCTTTCTGGTAATAAAGTAAAAATTCATATTGCTTGTGAAGTAAATCTAAGAAAAAGTATGGGGTATTTGCTTTCAAAAGTGTTTAAAGAGCGCTTTTCCGAGCATCAAATAATCAATTTCAAGCTTGAGCAGGGTGTAGAAAAGCTGAATCAGGAATCAAGTTTGGGCCCTTTGGGGGGAGAGGACTTCACAATTACTTATAAGTTTGGTGTTGATTAGTTATAATAAAGTCAATGCTTGATAAATTGAAAAAACTCTTAAAAAAAGATTCTGGAGATTCTAGTGAGGAATACCTCGACTTTAGTAATTATTCCAATATTGAGCCAGACCGATCTTCTGAGGATAAGACAGTTGTTCCACAGTTAAAGACTGAAATTTTAAAAACAAAAGAAATTAAAAATGATAATGAGCAAACTGAAGTGACTGAAAAAGAATCAAAGATATCATTAGCCGATAGAATGAAACCTTTGCTAAGTAATCGATTCACATCGGGAGCAAAGAAAAAAATTGAGAATTCAAATCTTGAAGTTGAAAATTTTGAAGGTGGTTCGAATACAAAGAAGAACATTGTTAGGTTTATTCTTGTTCTCCTAATAGCGATACTTATTTTGATTATTATTGATGATTCTTTTCAAGAAGAGCCAGTGCCCGCTCCTGTTTTAAGAAAGCAATTTAAACCAACGATTAAGAAAGCGCCTCCAGTAACTCAAGTTACTGATGAAGAGTTTCCAATTGAAGAAAATGAAGATCCAGCAGGAGTTGAGCCTACCGAAGATGAAACTCCGACTAATGAAGAGGGTTCCATAGATGAAGAGGAATCTTCGCAAGAAGAAGTAATGCCTGAGGATACCAAAGAACCAGAACCAGTTAAAGAAAGTACCTTAG
>JAUHYH010000087.1 GCA_030426585.1 Bacteriovoracia bacterium | reverse complement strand
AGGCCAGGTGAAGAAGAAGTTACAGAGGAAACAAAAGTTGAACCTGTCGATTTTCTTTCGAAGGTTTGCCTCGATTGGGAAGCAGAGGCTACTAAGGCTAATGATAATATTAGAACGTGTATCTTGCGTGTTGGGGTTGTGCTTGAAAAAGATGGCGGTGCCATCGCGAAAATGATTATTCCTTTTAAGCTTGGTGTTGGAGGAATTATTGGAAATGGTCAACAAGTGATGAGCTGGATTCATAGAGATGATCTTATAAATCTCTATATCAGTGCCCTTGATAACAGTAATTATAGCGGAATTGTTAATGCAACTGCCCCTAGGCCTGTAACGAATAAAGTTTTCACTCACACACTTGGGAAAGTCATCAAAAGACCAACGATTTTTCCTGTTCCTGCATTTGCAGCGAAACTCGCTTTTGGAGATATGTCGACGATTTTATTGGAAGGACAGAAGGTTATCCCAACAAAAGCCCTAAAACAGTCCTTTAATTTCCAATACGACACTATTCAGAAGGCGTTATCAGACATATTATAAGATATGCGCAAAACGAAAGTCGTCATTGGTCAATTGGGGTCTCCGAAGACTCCCAAAGTTTCTGATGTTCGCAAATATTTAAGAGAGTTTCTTGGAGATCCTCGGGTTGTGGATATCAATCCACTCTTGTGGAAAATCATTTTAAATTTATTCGTTCTTCCTTTTCGCCCCAAAAAAAGTGCTGAAGCTTATTCTAGAATTTGGAATGAAAAAGATCAAAGTTTTCCTCTCGTTTCTATTACCCATGATTTTGTTGAAGGATTAAAAAAAGAGTTTAAAGACGAAGATGATATTGAAATCAACGCGGCTTTTTTACTTTCTGAACCGAGACCGATTGATGTTTTTTCTGAGTGGGATAAAGAACCCGTTCATACTCGTGCGGATAATGTACTGATTCTTCCACAGTTTCCTCAATATTCAGAAGCAACGATTGCTTCGGTATACGATGCCCTTGGAAAAGACTTAAAAAAACTTGTTAATATTCCAACTATTAAAGTGATTGATCACTATCATAGGGCCAAGTGTTTTATTGATAACTATGTTCGTTTAATAAAGGAAAACCTTGATAGCTCAATTGATGACATCGTTATTTCTTTTCATGGGATACCCTTAAGAAGAGTAATTCAAAAGCAAGATGTTTATTACCAACAATGTTATGAAACTTTTGTTCTCCTAAAAGAAAGAATTGATCATCCGAAATTTCATATGACCTTTCAATCTCGGTTTGGTTCTGAGCAATGGCTTGGTCCAGCAACAGACGAATATTGTGTCGAGTTAGCCGAAAAAGGTTCAAAGAAAATACTTGTCGTTTGCCCTGCCTTTGTTGTGGATTGTCTTGAAACCACAGATGAGATTGGAACAGAACTTGCCGAAGAAGTTAAAGTGGCGGGAGCAGAAGTGATTCAAGTCCCATGTCTTAATGCTGACCCTCAATGGGTTAAAGATTACGCACAATGGATTAGAGTTAATATAAGAGGATCATTAGAAGAAAAACGAGCTCTTGATTACACCGTCAATGAAGAAAAAATCTTAGATGAATTGCCAGAGCAGGTACAAGAATCTCCTCCTCTTGAAAAAGAGTCGAAAGGAATTTTAAAAACAGTTTTCCTTGCTGTTTTTTTAGACCTTGTTGGGTTTTCTATTATCTTTCCGTTATTCCCACAACTTGCTCAATACTACTTGGAAGTTGATGGTGATAATTATTTTCTCAAACTTATTTGGGAAAGTGTGAACTGGGTTACTCAATCCGGCGGTAATATAAATTTTAGACCAGTCGTTCTTTTTGGAGGGATTCTCGGTGCCCTTTATTCCCTTCTTCAGTTTGTGGCAGCACCGCTTTGGGGTTCTATTTCAGATAGGATTGGAAGAAAACCTGTTATGCTTTTTACAATTACAGGACTTTTTCTTTCATATGTGATGTGGATCTTTGCAGGCAGTTTTACTCTTCTTATCCTTGCGCGTTTTATCGGTGGGATTATGGGAGGAAACCTTTCAACGGCCACCGCAATTGTTTCAGATATTACTGATAAAAAACGACGCTCAAAAGGAATGGCTTTCATCGGAATTGCTTTTGCTTTTGGTTTTATTTTTGGCCCGGCAATAGGAGGGCTTTTATCATTGATAGATTTGAGAAACTATTTTCCAAATCTAGAAGGTTACGGGCTTAATCCTTTTTCAGCTCCAGCCTTACTCGCGAGTGTTTTAGCCTTTATTAATATTTTAATGATTAAAAAGAGTTTACCTGAAACTCTTAAGAAGGATACTGAACGGGCTGAGCGATCAGCGAACCTCTTCAAAATCTTTTCACCTCTTTCGCATAAAGGTGTTAATCAGGTTAACCTTGGCTACTTTCTTTTTATTACAGCTTTTGCAGGGATGGAGTTCACCTTAACTTTTCTTGCGGTAGAACGTTTATCTTATCAATCTGTTGATAACGGGTTCATGTTTATCTTTATTGGTTTTGTAATTGCTTTTGTCCAAGGGGGCTATGTCAGAAGAAAAGCTCACCTGATTGGTGAAGATAAAATGGCGATGCGAGGTTTAACTTTACTTATTCCTGGTTTGGCAACGATTGCTTACGCCCAATCAAGTTTTCTTTTATATGTAGGACTTTTCTTTCTTGCGACAGGTTCAGCAATGATCATTCCTTGTTTAACAAGTCTTGTTTCTTTTTATGCTCCCGAAAGTGAGCAAGGAAAAGCGATTGGAACTTTTCGATCTTTAGGATCACTCGGAAGAGTTATTGGACCGATTATCGCGAGTCTTATCTATTGGAAATACGGGTCAACTTACCCTTACCTTATTGGTGCCATTTTTCTATTAATCCCAATTCTTATTATCAAAAAACTTCCTAAGTTAGAAAATGAGTAGCTCTCTTGGAACTCTGCCGATATTTATTGGCAATCCCTGTCTAAATATTTCAATAGGTTAAGCCGATAATATTAATAATTATTGGATTAAGATTAGAATTTAAAGGACTAAGCAGGAGTTTTCATGAAGCGATTGTTATTATTAACACTTTTCTTTTCCTTAATAAGTTGTTTGCCTCAAGAAGAAGGTTATAAATTAAGTGAAACTTCCTCGAGAGTCCCTAATGCGCTAGAGGCAGATGACGATCATGACGATCCTTCTGGAACTGTATCGGGAAACAACTTGATTCTTTCGGGAACCCCAGTTCTTAAGGCTGAAATTCTTGAAACTGTTGGTCAAGACATAAAACTTATTGCTTCACCTGAGTTTAGTGGGGGGCTTGTTCAATTAAGTATTGATACTTCAGAACTTGCACCTGAGATTGCGAATTCTTTTAAAATGAATTTTATTAACAGTAGTGTTCAGTTGTCAGCAGGCGAAGAAACAACTCTTAGAGTTCAAATGAAATCTTCTCCTTACGGGACTGCATTTAAAGGGATGTCTGAAGGTGGACCTGGAAAGGTTAAACTTATTGCAACATTTGGGAACGAGAGGGCTGAACTTATGGCAAGTGTCGGTGTGGAACCTGTTGTAACAGTTTCTTTTGTCGCGCCACAAGTTTTCCGAGTAGGGAGTGAACTGATCAGTGATGATCAAGTTATTAATATTGGATCTTTTGGAGAGGGAGTCGAGTTAGTAAGTCATTATGAACAGGATTTTGGTCAGGAGTACCGAGATGCAACGGATGACCCAGGGCCCTGTCTTCATATTGTGAGAGGGGCAGGCCTCAATCACTGCAATACCGCTCAAGATCTTCCAACAGTTGGAAGTAAATTTAGCCACGGAAGAGTTCTTCCCGGAGTGGATAAAAGTACTGTATTCTATGACCACAATATGAGGGGTGGGTTTACAGCAACACTTAGGTTTAATCAGCCTGCTCCAGGGGTACAATAGTGAAAACAATAATTCTTCTTTTTTCCTTAATGAGTTTATCTTCTTTTGCTTCAGGAAAACTTCACACTTACAAAGCTGACATGTCTTGTATGGCCTGTGCCAAAAATATTCAATCAGCTTTGAAAGATATGAATAAAAAAGTAACGAAGTTCAATGCAGATCCAGAAAAAGATATTTTAAATGTTGCTTTTGAGGGAGAAAACAAACCCTTAACCAATGATGAGATTAAACAATTACTCAAAATTTCAGGTTACGAATTAGTTCCAGTTAAAAAATAATCTTTACAGCTAATGCAACGATATAAGCAAGGGCCAAGGTATATCCAACTGTTACGGCCATCCATTTATACCCTCCAGTCTCTCTTTTAATAACTGCAAAGGTCGAGATGCACTGAGGGGCAAAGATAAACCAGGCAATGAGCGCCAATATCGTATCCAGAGGATATTCATCTCTGATTTTATTTCTAAGGGCGTCTAAGCCCGAGTCAGATTCTGGATCACTTACGGAAAGCACTGTCCCCATACTCGCAACCATTACTTCTCTTGCTGCAAAGGCAGGGATCAAGGCCGTTGTTAGTTTCACATCCATTCCTAACGGACGAAAAATAGGTTCAAACAAGCCTCCGATAGAACCAGCATAGCTTTGTTCAATCGTTGGTTGTTGTCCTTCTGGTGTTCGAGGAAAGTAGGTCAACCCCCAGAGAACAATCGTAAGAAAGAGAATAACTGTTCCTGCTTTTTTTACAAAAAGCATCGATTTCTTATAAACGTTTTTTAATACGTCCATAATACGAGGCAGCTGGTAAGGAGGAAGCTCCATGACCAGGTGTTGAGAATTTACTGGAGGGCTTAGCAATTTTAAAACGAATGCAACTAGAAAAGTTGAAGCGATTCCTATCATGTATAAAGCAAGAAGACCTAAACCTTGTTGCTCTAACGGGAGAAAGGTCGCCAATAATAAAACATAAACAGGAAGTCTTGCAGAGCAACTTGTTAAAGGTGCAACGAGTATGGTGACAAGGCGATCTCTATGTGAGTCTAATGATCTTGCAGCCATGATCCCTGGAACAGCACAAGCATGTGAAGAAAGTAGGGGAATGATCGATCTCCCAGGAAGCCCAAACTTCATCATTAAAGTATCTAAAAGGTAAGCCATTCGGGCCATATAGCCACTTTCTTCCATAAGACCAATAAAAAAGAAAAGAAACGCGATTTGAGGAAGAAAGACTAAAGTTCCTCCGACTCCTGCAATGACTCCATCGACTAAGAAGCTTTCGAGCATAGGAGGGAAGCCAACTGTTCCAACCCATTCACCAAGGCTATCAAAGAGCCAGGTGATTCCATCAGCAAAGGGACCTGCATAAGTAAAAAGCATCTGAAAAATTAAATAAAGAAGGGCCATTAAAAAAATTCCACCCCAAATAGGGTGAGTTGCGATCGTATCAATTTTTTCAGAGAGTGCATGAGGAATGATTTCACTTTCAAGTGAGTTTTTTAACGCCTGGTCTATTTTCATGAACCGATCCTTAGACCAATTCTCTTGATGAATCATCTGATGGAGTTCACGCTTTGAAAATTTTGATTTTGTAGGGGCTTCATATTTAGAAAGTTCTTTGATTTCTTTTTTTAATCTCTGAATCGACTCTTCATCAAAAGAACAGGTCTCCAGGATTGGAATGCCAAGTTCTTTACTGAGAGTTTCAGTATTAATCTTTTGATTTCTGGTTTTCGAGAGGTCAGATCTATTTAATATTAAATAAACAGGAAGTTTGAGTTCGATAAGTTCAGTACAGAGATAGAGGGATTTTTTTATCTTTGTAGCATCTGCCACGACCAATAAAGTGTGATAATTTCTTTGGTTCTGATCAAGTTTAGTAAGGTACTGATTTTCTTCATTCTGAATGATATAGTCGCGACTGATCTGTTCATCAATTCCCTTAACCTTAAAACCATAAAGACCAGGAAGATCTACCAGCAACATATCTTCATCAATCTTCCCGATTGCACTTTCAACAGTGGCTCCCGGATAATTCGCAACTTTTTGGCGACGACCAGTTAGAGAATTAAAAAGGGAAGTTTTTCCAGAGTTTGGTGAGCCCACGAGGGCAAACGTTGTCATTTCTGAACCTGCTTTACTAGAATTTTTGAAGCTTGATCTTTTCTAAGTCCGTATTGAGTGCCTCTAACCTCTATCAAGAGAGGGAGTCCTAATCTTTTCCGTTTTAATATGATGGATTCCCCAATACAGAGACCTTGTTGACTTGCTTCGTCAATAAGACCTTCAGGAATTTCCTCAATAATAACTATAGATTTTTCTGAACATTCGGTTAGCTTCATAATTAGGTGAATATACCAAACAAAAATTAGAGCTGCAAAACAAGCCTAGCATGACTTACTATAGTTTTTGACAATTTGTCAGGACCGAATGGGGGCGGTTGTTTTTTTCGGCGTTTTCGCTAGTATAAAAGGGAACAATTAACTTATTGGATGAGTTTTCGGTGGATCAAATGAACAAACTGGTTTTTACATTTTGTCTATTTTTAAGTTTTTCAGCTTTAGCTCAAGCAGAAGATTCTGAATTTGATTCTGTCCACCTAGAAGCTTTTTATCAAAAGGCCGTAACTGTTAGTACGGTAAAGTTAGATGGAGTTGAATACTGCAAGCTTTATCATCAAGGTCTTTCGATTTCGGAATCATCAAAAAATCAATTAGTTCGTTATAACGTTGATTCATTAAATGAAGTTAATGAAGATGATGTTAAAGATATTCTTATCCAGAGTGAAAAGAATGACCCGACGTTTTGGGAAGAAAACAATGTTGTTCTTAATGAATCAAAACTAAATACACTTGATGAAATTATTAGTAGTAATATTTTTAACAATCTTTCAGGTGTTGTAGATAATATCTACTGTTTTCCCTACTTAGGTTCTCGTTATGAGAATGATCAAGATAGAAAGCGAGTTGTTACCTCATTAAATGGTATTAAGTCAGAAGTTAAGGCTTACATCTATTACGATGACGGTTATTACTCCAAGTCAGCAAGTGTTCTCATTGTTTACCTTCTCGATCCAGAGAAGAATGAAGTTTATGCTCTTAAAGGCGTCATCAAGTAATCTGAGTACAGATAAACTTCGAATTTCTTCGTCAACTACGAGATTCACAAGCTGCGACGTAGAGGAACCACGCCTCGCTTGTTCACTCTTGTAACCTTACCTCCGCATCCTGCTACGGTAGTCCCATTTAGGGGCACGGCACCTCGGACTTCATGTCCTCGACGTCTTGAACTTCTCGTTTCTCTTCCTCAGATAGTTTCTAGACGTTAAAAACTTTAAAGGATTTTGTGCGGAAGACTTTCGTGCCGTCCAGATGGGGTGACAACAATATAATCAAGTTTTCTTTGAAGTTCTTTAATTGTTGCTGCCCCAGCATAAGTTAGACCTGATCGAAGACCTCCGATAATATCTGCGACAATCGCTTCGTGATCATCACTGGCTGGAACTTCAGTGGAAACCCCTTCGGCTGTTTTCCAATCCGGCATATTTCCGCGGTGTTCTTCTTGGACCGCAAGGCTTGCCATTCCTCGGTATTTTTTGAATTTTTTGATAGACCCATCTTCCATTTTCTTTTCGAAGGTTTCGCCAGGAGTTGGACCTGTCCCCGCGAGAATTCCTCCAACCATAACAAAGTCAGCACCAAAGGCGAGGGCCTTAACCACATCACCTGCAGTACGGATTCCCCCGTCTGCAATAATAGAACGTCCTACTCTTGCACATTGTTGAATTGAAGTGACCATTGGAACACCAAAGCCTGTTTTAATTCTTGTGGTACAAACAGAACCCCCACCAATTCCAACTTTGATAATATCGGCACCGCAGCTCGCAAGGTAATCGGCTCCGGCATAAGTCGCAACATTTCCTCCGACAATACAGGCGTTATCGCCCAAGAGTTCTCTTAATTTTTTTAATGTTTGTCCAACATACTTAGCATGAGCATGGGCCACATCAATACAATAGTATTGCGCACCTGCATCTCTCAGAGCTTCAGCTCTTTCAAGCTCTGTACTATTGCAACCAATAGAAACAAAGGCAGTTGTTTTACATTTTTTATATTCTTCAACATTTCTATCAACATCCATAAACCGATGAAGAAAACCTGCTCCACCTTTTTCTCCAATAAAGTTGGCCATACCTGATTCTGTCACCGTATCCATATTGGCCGTCATTAGCGGAAGTTGCAGGGTGAGTTTTCCGGTTTGGTCTGTGACCTTTGTTTCAACCATTCTTCTCGATTCATAATGGTTATAAGAGGGCACAAGAAGGACGTCGTCATAAGTAATTGCGTTAGTTGTCATGGATTCATCTCCTGAGATGTTTAGGATTACAACTAAGACTATCTTGTTAGACAGCTTCTGACAGGGCTTCTTGGCCAATATTTTCATACAAAAAGTGGCCATTTTTATGACCCTTAATGTGGAGGAGCTCTATCACTCTTTTAGATCGAATATAAACGAGATAATCAATATTCTTACAGAGGAGCGTCAACAGCTGTTCTTTGTTCATGGGGTTCCTTGCGTACAGTGAATAGAGAAGGGCAATTCGATCCAGAGAGTCAAGAGCTGAATTAGCGTGGATTGTCGTCATAAAGCCTTTATGACCTGAAGTGAGAAGCAGAGTGAAAGGAACGACCTCATGAGAGCGCATCTCTCCGAGAATAAGACTTTGGGGGCTAAGCCTCATCGCATCTGCGCAAAAACTTTCTAATCTTTCAGTTGAGCATAAGTGTGTCGTGAAAGGAGAATGAACAGAGAGTTCTCGAGTATCTTCGAGGATTACGTGATGATGATCGTGGCAATATTCCTGAATCATCGAATTTAAGAAACTTGTTTTCCCACTACCCGTAGCCCCTGAAATAATAATATTGGAGTTTCTGAAGCGTGGGTCCTTAGAAAAATGAAAACTTTGAAGAGGGAAAGATTGAATCTCACGCTTTCGAATGAAGTATTTGTGGTCAGCATTTTGAACAACTTTATGAAGCATGGTGACTCTTACCGGGATTTTACTAATCATTGTTTGATAGGAAACTTGGTAATGTTTTTGGTTCCATCGGTTTTTGAGTTGAAGGGACTTCATTTGAAAGGCGAGATCTACAAATTTTCGAGGGTATTCAACTTGAATATGTTTTCTCGATTGTTGTTCAATAATTTCGAGGTGAGAACCACAATGGAAAATGAGCTCTGTTGTTTTGGGGTTTTCTAAGTATGGTGCTAAAAACTTCAAATTATGAATTAGATCAAAATAGTCTCTTTGATCATCTGAGAAGTCTTCTTGTTCGGGGACTATTCCCTTACTGATAAGCTCTTTGAGCTTTAATAAAAAACTATTCATAACTAACCTTTACGAATCCAAGGAAAACTTTATAGGTGTTCAAGTGAGAGTGGCTTTTTAAGAGTGATCCGATAAGAGGAAGATCCTTTAAAATGAGGGGACCATTATGTTCTTTGCGAGTCGCCTCAAGACCAATCTGAAAAATTTGAGAAAAGCTTTTTCCAACTTCAGGAAAAAAACTTCCCGATTGTTCGTTCGTTTTAATTTGATTGGTACTTGGGGCAGAAAGTTCTGATTCATATTTTAGTAGAACTCTATTTTGATGAGGGGTCAGTTCAAAATTTACTTTGAGTCCGGTTTCAATCCATTCAGTAATCGGAAATCCATCCCGGCTTGTCGTTTGAAAAGGAATATTAAGGCCGATTTGAATCTTGTTTTTTTGATTGAGAATTGATTGAACTTGAGGTTCAGCAATAATCTTCATTTTATGTTCTGAACCATTCAATTGGATCAAATTATCTAGATAAAGAGATGATTCTTGGTTCAGGTAATCTCTAACAGTTGAGTTTAATTTTGAGAAACCGAGCGAGAAATCTTCTCTTTCTTGTGTCTCAATTTCCAGAAATTTAAACTCTACTTTAAGGTTTTGAGAACTAAGGATGTCCTCATGGTGAGAGACCGTAACTCCCCATTGTTCTAGTATTGTTTTTTCGAGGTCTTGATCGGCCCTTATCGCTTGATATTCACAACGAGGAAAACTTTCAGTTCTCCTACAAAAATATTGTGAAATATTTTTCTGATGAAAAAGGAGATAAGCTTTAGAAATAATTTCAAGTTCTAGTTCAGGAGTTAGCTCGAGATCAAGTTCAACTTGCTTTGGGTAATCACTTTTGACTTGTAGGAGCCTTTTTAGTTGACCGAGGTTTTTAAGGAGTCCTTTGGCCCATACCTTTTTGCCTTCAAAAAATGTGTCGAGCCCAAGGCCTTTAAAGGTGTTGGCAGCTTGGGCCAGTTTTAGATTTTGAGACTTTGAGATGACGTAAGCGTGATAGGTTTTGCGTCCATTTTTTCCCCAGAGGATGACATCGGAATACCCCATTTTTTTCCCCTTGAGGTAGATTTTCTTGGCCCTTGGGGAATAGCG
>JAUHYH010000086.1 GCA_030426585.1 Bacteriovoracia bacterium | reverse complement strand
AAGATGAAAAAGCTGCAAGCTTATTCAGGAATGATGCAGTTGTTGAATTTGATAACTATCGATATAGTGACCAAACACTCTTAACCAGCGATACCCTTGATAAAGTAGGAAAGGCTTGTGTCGAAGATTTAAAGAACAACAAAATGTTGGAGCTTAAAAATAAATCGTTTGATGGTCAGGTGAGAACTAGCCGTTCTCTTTATTATGGGTGTAATCGAGAAAATAGATTTCTTCCAGGTGTAGATAGAAATTTATTGGATGATCTCAAATCAATCAGCTTAAAAATTAAAGATATGGAAGACAAGATTGTTGATTACCCTGAAACAGAAGAAGACTATACCCTTCCAATTTCAAAAGAAAACTTAGATCTTAAATGCGAACCAGCAGATATTCCGTCGTCAACAGTAAGAGATTTACTTGGGTCAGAAGATAACTCAAATGGTAAGTTTAATGATTTCTTAAATCGATTAACAGAAAATACAAACCGTATGGAAACGGAGTTTAAAAAAGCTAAGAACTTACAAAGTGAAAACCAATTTGATAAATCTGAACAGGTTATGATTTCACTTCAAAATAGTTTAAGAAACAAAGAGACTAATAATGATATCTACGATTTAAATACAATTTATAAGTTAGCAAAGAAGCTAAATACCAATGACGATACATTGGATATGGCTGATAGACTTTTTGATAATTATAGAAAACTGAAACTAATGACTAAAGTAAGTCGAACGAATCCTAATGATGATAGAAGTATTCAAGAGGAATTAGCTAAAGATACGGTTGGTTTTAAAGTCTGTCGATCAGCTGCTAACCTTGCAGGAATCGTTGCAAAAGATGACTGCGAGCTATCAGGCTATAAAACAAACAAGAAGCTTAAATACTTAAAGAAATATAGAGATGGAATAAATTCAGAAAATGAAGAGAAGGATAAAGATAAAGACGAAGAGGATGATTTTTGGATGGCTGCAACTTCTCACTCAATAAGTGTTGAGGCGAATGTTAAATCAATTGTTCAAGTCCCTTATCCTTTAAATCCAAATAGAAAAGATCTAGATGCAACAATTGAATTGTTAGAAAATCGGTATGATTATTTGAAGAATTATGTTTCAAAGCTTCCTGACTCAGATAAAGAAGAATTCAAAAAAAGGTGTGAAGTTGCGAATAAAGATTATAATCCAGAAGAAGACACAGAGTTAGTCGCCTTCCTAAATAATATTCAAAAGGTTGATCTGGATAAAGAAGAAGAAGTCGAAGTCGCTGATGATGATAAAGAAAATAGCAATCAAGAACTGATGGATATGATGAAGTGGATGATGATGTCACAAGCACAGGGTAACTCTGGTGCTAACGGCTTCTATAATCCTCTAGGTGTCGCTCAAAATAATAACTATATGATGCAAGCGATTAGTGGTTTCTCTAATCAAATGTTTAATATGGCCTATAATAATTACGAAATGCATGGTCTCTTTTTAGATCGTTACAATAGTATGAGTAACAACATGATGAACTATCAGTTTGGAATGTCGAACTATCTGCTTCAGAACAATAGTTTAAGTAATATGTTCATTCAAAATACTTTATCGAGTAATCCGTTCATGAACTTTGGAACATATCAGCCACCATTGGCGACTCCAACGTATTTCAATTCAAGAGCACCAGCGAGTTTTAACTTTCTGGGTAATTAGAAATCTAAATAAAGTCTCATTCCCAATGCTAACTGGTCTTGAGTTTCAAAATCAGTCCCTGAGTTATTGAAGGCGTAATAATCCCCCACAGACAGGTAAGCAAGAAATCCGTTTAAATTAAGATTTGGATTCCACTGATAATCAAATGAAACATCAAGCTCGATTCCAAGATCATCAGCTTGAGTTGAGTTCGCCGTTGCAACGTAATAACCTTGTTCATGTTGCCAGAAACTTGATCCGTTTTGAGCGGTTTCATTGGCTTTGGCCCAGATAACATCAAAGTTCCAAGTCCAAAGTCCTGATACGTATTGGGCACCAAGCTTTGCGAAAGTTACGTTGGAAATAGCAGAGTCAAAAAGGTCAGATGTAGAGCCTGCATTTTCAACTGCATTAAGATTATAGCGAAACATAAGTTCAGCGATATGAAAGTTAGGATGAAGATACATAGCTTCAAAAGTATTGCTTGAGCTATCACCACTGACAAAACCACCATCGAGGGAAAGTTTCCAGCTGTCACTCGCTTGATATCTTGCTTGGGCGATATAAGCCGTTGCTCGATAGTTTTGATTGGTTGAAGTTCCATAAACATCACCAATTTCACCATCAACAAAAGGAATCTCAATTCCAAGAGAGAATTTATCCCAATACTTTTGGTAGAAAACATCAATTAAAGTCATGCTTGAGCTACCAACAGAAGCGCTCGATTGATTTTGGTAAAGAGAATTATTTCCACCAGTTCTACGACTTCCATAATAAAGACCAAACTTTAAATCTTTGTCAGGATTATCGTAAAGAGCAGAAATTGCTAGATCCTTAACTTCTTTATCATGTGTGAGGTCATTACCGTTACTAATGTTTGCCCACTGAGGAGTAATATAAAATTTTCCAAGGCTAAAAGTTGCTTCAAACCCTTCGTAGAGAGTGAAGAAACGATCACCCGTTTGGTTCCCTTCATTGAAAACAGCCCCAAGTCCCCATTCTTTTGAAAATCGACCAACTTTAAAAGTAGCGATATCAGCAAAGATATTCATGTAAAACTGAGAAACAGCAAGAGTGCTGCTGTTATTTGAAGTAACGTTATAGAACTGCCCACCAAAAGTTTGGCTGTTACCATTAACGGTTGCATCATCACCAAGAGTTCCCCCACGGCCATAGCCTGAAGAAAGTTCTGCTTTAACAGTGACGTGATCATTAACTACCATTTCTGGATTAAGTCTAAAGAGGTAAGTTTGAAGAAATGCCTTACTCGCATTACCTGTAATTTCTTGCGTTCCGTTTCCTGCTGACCCAACAGTAACACCAGAAGTATCATTGTCTGTTCTTCGATAGGAGTCTAAACGAATCGTTTCGAACCCGATTGAACCTTTAAAAGTAACTGGGATTCCTGCAGAAAAACCTTCACCCGAAGCAAAGAAACTCAGAAGCAAAATTAGCAAAAGTGGCTTGATGATATAACGAGCTTTCAAGAGGTCTCCTTGGATAGAATTGTGGGATTCTGCGTGATACCCTAATTACGATACTGTACGTGATCGAGTGTAAAAAATATGAGTAAAACTGGCAATTATTAATGAAACGGCTGATTTTGCGGATAACTTTCTGGTCTTCAATCTTGTTTGGATTTTTAATCCTGTTTCTAGCCTCATACTCTTTTTATTTAATAGGAGACCTAAATAAAAATGGTGGTTTTGAGTTTAATGCAATATCCCAGGGGCGTGATTTTAGGAATGAAATCATTTCACTCGAACTTGGATCTTTTATTGATCGGAAAGATATTGAGGTTTTATACCCTTTTTTGGAAAGCAGTGCGCTGATTACTTCAAGCTATTCTGAATGGTTGGCCGAGGCTTTAAAAACAGGTTCACTTAGCCCGATTCAAGAACAGCAAAACTCTTCAATCCTCCAAGTAAATGACCCCACAGACCTAACTATTAAGATGATTAATGACTGTGATCGAGTTTATTGTTTTCAAAGAAAAATGAATTTTTCTGAAATTCCTTCTCCTTTGTGGCGCGGTCTTATTGGCATTGAAGATTCTAGATTCTTGGAACATCAAGGCGTTGATATCAGAGCACTTTTTCGAGCAATTGTTGCAGACGTTAAAGCAATGGAATTTGTTCAAGGTGGTTCGACTCTTACTCAGCAATTAGTTAAAAATTTATTTTTTACGAATGAAAAAACAATTACGAGAAAAGTAAAAGAGATGCTCCTCTCGATTTATATTGAAGCCAAATATGAAAAAGAAGAGATACTCCAGGCTTATTTTAATGAAGTAATTTGGGGAAGTTTGGCAGGGGTAAGAATTAAAGGTGTCTACGGAGCGAGTCTTTTTTATTTTTCGAAAAGACCAGAAGAGTTAACAGATTTTGAATCTTCAATTCTAAGTGCTTTATTGAAGGGTCCTTATTATTATCACCCCCTTAAAAATCTTGATGGACTTAAAGATCGAACAACCTTGGTTTACAACAAATTAAGAGAAGATAATTTTATTAGTAAAGAAGATCGTTCGCAATGGTCAGATAAAGAGTGGGATTATTGGAAAAAAGATCTAGAGAAAAAGAATAAAGATCATCGTTATAAAGCCATTGCAGATAGCTTAAAAGGGAAGAATTTTTATCAATCTTATATTTGGGGAACAATTACGGGTGAACGAATTGCAGAGCTTCAACAGCGCGAGCATTTAAAAGGTACAGATCTCGCTTCAAAGGTTTATGTTCGAGATCTAATGGACTGTGCAGAAGTTGATGAAGACTGTGAAGATTTTGTTTTCTACTCAAAACAAGAAAGAGACTTAAACCTTGCCGTTACAGAAGAGAGGAATCAAGTTGGAAGTATTCTAAAGCCACTTGTTTATCAGGCCCTCTTTAAAAACAATTTTAAGAAATCCGATGAAGTTTCAATGGAACCCATTACTCTTGATCTAAAATCAGGAAAATGGACCCCAGAAGAAGCTGTTGAGATTGATCAGCCAATGATCACGCTTGAGCAAGCTCTGAAAAAATCTAAAAATATTCCTGTTATTAAGCTTTCCAATGAGTATGGCTTTGAAAATCTTGAAAAAGGTCTTGATTATTATATTCCTCAAATGAAAAAACCCCTCGGGGAGTACCCTTCACAAATCTTAGGGGCGATTGAACTGAGTGTTAAAGAGATTTCAAATATTTATCATAAGTTTATTCAAAAAGAGTGCATGGCCCTTGATCTGGGCGACCAAGACACGGAAGACTCCCCACTTTTTATGCTTTCTCACCCCAATGAGACGACGATCAGTCGATTTCTGCATCCTCTCATGAAGACCTTTCAGTTTTTTGGGAAAACAGGGACGTCTAACTACGCTCATGATAACTGGTTTGTTGGTTTCAATGGGCGTTACCTAGTAACAATCTGGACCGGGCTTGAAGGGGTTAGGGACCAGAAATCCTTAATGATTTCAGGAGCCAGTGCCTCCTATAAAATTTATGAAGCCTATTGGTTGCGCTCAGGTAAGGCATTTCACGAATTTAGTTGCCCCGAATCACTAATTCGATTACCTGACGAAGAGCAGTAAGGCTTTACAAAAACTCTCTAAAAACCGTATAACCTATGGATACCTTTATTGATTGGGGTGTCGACAAGTGGTAAGTCAACTGGTTTTGATCCAGTCATGCGCAGGTTCGATCCCTGCCACCCCAGCCAATCCAATCAAAATGCATCCATCATCTGCGTCGCAACTGCGACAAGCTGTCGGTCACATATCAGGGCATATGCTCCCTCCAGCTTGCTTGTCGCTCCTTGAGCATGGATGCATTTTGATTAGATTGGCGTTTGGGAGAGAGATCGAACCGAAAAACGGCGACGTAAAAATAAAGCGACGGCTTTATTTTAGGCGCAAACCAAATAGGATGTTTGGTTTAGTTTTGAGGCGGGTTTTCAAGTTTGCCGTGAGGGCAAACGCAAGAAAACCGATCCCTGCCACCCCAGCCACTTCATCAAAAATTAAATCATCTTCTTTGTCGTACACTTCGACTCGTCGCCTGCGACGTACCAAAGCGTACGCCTCGGCATCTCGCTCGCTACTCCTCGAATCTGACTCAATTTTTTTGAAGTAGGATTTTGATTAGATTGGAGTTTAGGAGTGAAGGGTTCGAAGCCACTTCTTCGAAAATCAAAATTTATTGATATGAGATGCTTCTAGAAATATCTACTATTTCTCGCTACCTTTAAATAAAAAAAACAAGGATGAATTTTGAAAAAATTAGGAAAATTATTTTTTGCTCTATTGATAACTTCTTCAATACCCACATTCTCTCAAGAAATTAAAGTTACAGTTGATTCCAGGTTGTATATTTCAGATATCATCAAAGTCCCAGGGGGTATTTCTACTTGGGTTGAAGGTGATGTTAGAGAAATGAGTACGGGTAATCTTGTTGTTCCAACCCAAAATACAGTAATAACAATTACTCCTCAGGGAGAGTTGCTCAATTACCATGTTGATGGAGCAGTTATGCCGCCGAACTTTCAGGCCGGAGCCACTGAACTTCCTAATGGAAACTTCTTGATCGGAGGTTTGAAAGGCCTTTACCATTTTAATTCTGAGGGAGAATTCATTAACGCGATATCTTATCTTGCAGCAAGCATGACTGGAAGTATGATTGTCGATGCTTATCCCTACCAATGGGATCGATATATTGTCCCGACGAGATCTCGTAAGCACTATTCTCCTTCTGGATGGCAGGGGCGAATTTATGTTTTGGACCCGGACTTCAAGGTTGTTTCTTCTATAATTATTCCTGATTCACATTTTTCTTCTGGGCATCCTATAAAACTAAAAGATGAAAATTTTGCGATCGTTTCAAGTACTTCACTAATTATTTTTGATCCTTCTAAAGGAATCTTAAAAGAAACGAAGTTAGCCCCAGTGAAATATTTAAAATCGACGAACGCAACACCCACAGAATTAGATAGTGGAAATATTGTTGTCGGTATGGATGAGAACTTGCACTACTTATCGTCAGCGGGAGAACTTCTTAATACTGTTCCGGTTGAAGGTGAAATTTTAAAAACAATAATGAAGCTTGATAATGGTTTGATTGTTTTTTCAACAAATCATGGTTTGGTGTACTTCTTTGACGACGAAGGGAATGAAGTTTCAAAAACAAGAATCAGTGAAAGAGCAATTGGAAGTGAAGCCACTCAACTTAAAAACGGCTTAGTGGTTGTTGGTGGAGATACGGGTAAGCTTTTCTTTTTTAATAATGAAGGGAAAGTAGTTGCCGTTAATAGTGAACTTAATGCAGGAAGTTTGAGACGACAAAAGGTTCTAGAATTACAAGATGGAAGAATACTCGTTCATGGTTATAAATATAGTGATACCGAACTAGTTTTCTTAAATGTCAGCGTAGAATAGACTGTACTCAATGACTGTGAAGAACATCTCTTAAGAAATTTTCATCTGGATGATGATCGTACCCGTGTTTTAATCCGGCTGGGATATAGCGAAGTAGATAGAACCCGAAAACTCCCGACTGATGTTGTTGCATTAAGTGGTGAGCTTCATGAGTCATTGTGGTTAATTTTTTGAAACCACTATCACCCATTGATACATTCCCGGGTAAGGTTATTGATGCAGAAATTAAAACTGGTAAGGCTCCGTCAGTTCGATAGTTGGCATCGAGAATTAATTGGCGAGTAATATTGTATTCTCCGCCTCTTCCAACTTCATTTTGATATTCATTCTCATGAGCGATCATGTCATCAATCTCTTCATCAGAGTAATCCTTAAAGGGATTGTAACGAGTACCAAGAAACCAAATCGTTACAACAGAACTGATCGAACCATAAACCACACCTTTGAGACTTCCTTCAAGGACATTCTCGCCAGTAAAGAGAGAAACGAGAGCTCCTTGGCTGGCTCCTCGAACGGTCTTTTCTAAAAATTCAAGATATCTATTGGCTTTAAGTGCCTCTTCATCAAAACCATCTTCCATTGGTTTAGTCCAAGAGTACGGAAGAACGTAGTAATTTAAGAGATTGAACCCAGCTCCAATCATGGCACCTGTTTTGATGTCTTGCCCCGTTGCAAGGCTTTGAAGGGCGCCTTGAGCAGAACCAAGGGCAATAATTTTATAAAGTCTTCCAGCAGTAAATCCTGATCCAAAAAGAAATGAAGAAACGACAGAGGCAGGAGCTTCCCTGAGGAATACATTCCAATCTTGATCATGCTTTAAAGTTGAAACGGCTTTTTTAACAATTGAGCGAGTTGTTGTTGATAGAGAGTAATTCCCCCCTGTTAAAACAAAAGTTGCCGAGCCAGCAATGATACTTGTGTAGTTCTCAACTTTAATAAGCTGTCCAAAGAGTTTCTTGAGTCTTTTCCCAATGCTTAGCGGGTTAAAATATTTGTTCTTTCCCTTGTCTGTTATAAAGTCGGGGACCACTCCCTCTTTAAGCCAAGGGCGTTCCGGAAAGAGGGTTTCAAGTTCAGCATGTTCTTTGAGAACAGTTAATCTTCTCATCTTTCCTTTTCCAGGAAGATCTATTTCAATCGGAGCTTCATTCTGTTGGTTATATTCAATGACTTTTTGTTCGATTAAACTCTTGTTTCTTTTGGCCCATCTTCTAAGTGAGAGAAGATATTCATCGTCTTTTAAATCAATAAATTTTTCTAATGTATACTCTTGAAGGAATTCTCTTGTTTTCTTTAAGTTTTTATTTATAAAAATCGGAGTAACCAAGAGATGTCCCTTTACTTCAGGAACTGTTATATTGATATCTTTGAAACTCTCTTTTAAATGGTGCAGGATAGAGATTTTTTCAGAAGATTCGTTAATTAAATTAAAGAGTTTTAAAACGGGTTTTGTAATTGTAATTTGAGTTGGAACGTATTCCTCAAGCCTTTCCTTTTTCGCTGTTTCAGTGGCCCTAGAGGCTTTAATAAAACCCTTTGTTTTGTATCTAAAGTTAACTTCAGAATAGATATTACCGGCATTTCGATTTTCAATTTGATAATAAGTTTTTAAAAGAGCGATGTAGCTTTGGTAATAGCTTTTTTTGATTTTTTTAAGACTTCTTTCATTAATTATTTTTAGTTTCGCGACAGTGAGATAGGGAAGTACAAAGTCATTATTGGGGATAAGTTGAAATAGGGAGCTTAGGCCCTGACTTTCTGGATTTGTTAGAAAGGCGTTATAGCGGTTAACCCTTCTTAATAAGCCAAGATCTTTAATTTTTTTAAAATCAATAAACTTGTACTGGGGCAGAATAGCGACACTGTCTTTGTCGTAAATTTGGATATAAAGCGAGCGGTCAACTTTATTAAAAAAAGCTTCATCCTTTTGAGCGAGGGATTTGAGTTTTTGGAACCAATCGTAGAAGTAGATACCGCCATCTCGCTTGATAATTGGATCCAGAGTTGGTCTATACTTTTTAAAATCATTTTTAAGAAGGATGATTGAAACCTTATCAACAAGATCATAAATACTTAGGTCAAGTCGATAATTTTGACTTTCCTGGTATAAAACTAGGTGTTTCCCCGGAGCTTCGAATTCTTCAAGAAGGGTCTTGAAGAGGGGATCGCTTTCAACTCTAAAGTCTTTAGCAATCGCTGGAAGCTGTACCAGGGCGATGAATAGCCCAATTACAAATGCCTTTATGGTTTTCCCCTGAATTTAAACAGTAACCCCAAAAAAGAGACGTGACTGAATTCTCTTAAATATAGACTCAGTATAGGTAAATTAGCGAGAAACTCAACGCTCCTGTCATAATTTCAGAGCTAAGGGAAAACCTGTCTGTTTATTTGACGGCCTTAGCTCGCCGAGCAATGTCTTCTATGACTCTTGTAAAGTTTCTTTTATTGCGGTTTACAAACATAAAGGAAGGTTCAGTGGCCATGAGAAAAAGCAGAACTTGATAAATATTTGATTGGAATGAGCTTATAAGCCCAAACCAGCGAAAACCAATACCTATGGTTGGAGTGAGGTTTCTCACTTGGTGCCAGTAATTAGCCGGGTTAAAGAGAATTTCACCCGGTTTTAATTCAAATTCATAGTAATCAGCGTATTGGGCTAGGGGAAACCGATCGTAATCTGGCTTCTCTGGGTCAAACAAGGTCGTAAAGAAAGGTGCTTTGTTAATATCAACCTGGAGAAGAGGGTCTGCTTTGGGCGAATAAAGAGTCCACTTCTTTGTTCCTTGAACTTGTATAAATAGATTATGAGCCGTAGCCGCATGAAGCATGGTAATGCTTTCTTTGGGGCCAATAAAAGATTGAAAAGTGTTTCCAGTTCTAAGTCTATCCCTAAAGGCATAAAGATAGTCCTTATCTACATCCTTCATGAGTTCTGGGTGATCATGAATTAGGGAGTTAAAGCGAATATAACACTCAGAATCGCCGCTCTTAATTCGATCAATCGCTAAACCGAGCTTCGAGTGTGAAACCTTCATCTCTTGAGGTGAATAAGCCGAGTTTGTTAAAAGGACGTTGTCATCACCATAGCGTTCCTTAAAGTAGTCAAAGGACCATTTTTTTCCTGCAACCCAATCATTAGCAACATTGGTGATGATTACAGGTTTAAATTTAGAAAGGTAGTTTTTGCGGTAAAAATCTTTTGTGGGATTACTGATACGTTCAATTTCAATCTTTTTACCCTTGGGACGTCCTTGAAACCATTCATAAATTTCTTTTTCAATTTTAAGTAATGGTTTTTTACTACCTA
>JAUHYH010000085.1 GCA_030426585.1 Bacteriovoracia bacterium | reverse complement strand
CTCTTGGTCGTCTCTCGCTTGGACCAAGAAGCTCCGAAGCAAAAGATGATCGAAAAGCTCCGTTCTCTCTCCCCAAAAACCGAGCTTCACTTCCTAGGAAACCATAATTTTGAGCATCTGAGCTCGACCGCATTGCGACAGAAACAGTCTTAGACTTGTCTTGGCCAAATCATTGCTTTTCACGCCTGAGACCGTTATGATGCAGGTCAACTTAATAGGAGTACCTATGGGCTTAAATGAGGATAATCAAACAGAAAAAGAAACTCTCGTTAATGGAGATATGGTTCTTAATTGTGAAGTTAAAGACGACACTGGTTTGAATGACTTTCAAAAGCTTCCGGCTGAAGACTCTATTGGAATCCCTTTTGTGGGAATCAATCGTTTTCGAGTTCCTTTAAATTTCAAAATACCTGGAACAGAAGAAATCAGAAATCATGATTGTACGACAAGCATGTATGTAAATCTCAAAGAAGGTAAAACCGGCATCAATATGAGCCGACTTTGTAAAATCCTTAACGAAGAAAGTGCGACGGCCTTCGTTTCTTACAACTTTCTGGATTATATTTTAAACCGAGTCAAACTCGAGCTTCGTGATTACCCAACAGAAAAAGAAATTAAGAATGCAAATATCACGATTGATTTCAATTATGCTCTTAAGCAAAAGTCTTTAAAGAGTGAAAACTGGGGCTGGCAATATTACCAATGCCAACTTGAAAGCAATGTCGCCGCTGGTGAAAAGCCACGTCACTACTTAACGGTTAATTACGAATACTCTTCAACATGTCCTTGTTCCCTTTCAATGTCTAAGCAGTATGAAAAAGATTATGCTGCTGGCGAAACAACTGAAGGGAATGGGATTGCGACTGCTCACAGTCAGCGTTCAGGGGCTAAGTGTAAAGTAGAGATATCAGAGGAAGGAATTAAAAATAATTTCTGGATTGAGGATCTGGTTGCTGTTTTAAGAACAGCACTCCCTACCGAAACTCAAAGCCTTGTGAAAAGATTGGACGAACAAGCTTTTGCGATCCTTAATGGTGAAAACCCAATGTTTGTTGAGCATGCTTCAAAAAGACTTCACCGCGCTCTTAACCAGAGTAAATCTATCAAAGACTGGGTTGTCAGTGTTGAGCACTGGGAATCGCTTCACAGTCACAATGCCGCTGCTACTATCTATAAAGGAATCGAAAACGGTCTTGACCACCGATTCTAAATAGATTTTGCTGGATCGAAAATTCAAAAACTTACTGTCTATACTTTAGAGTTGATATCTTTATAATATATAGCGTGCAAGCATTTAATCTGCTCATTCTCGCAACTCTTTTGAGTTGTTCATGGTCACGCCGCCAAGGTGTAAACTTCATGGCACCCATGCTCGAATCAGGAGTTCAAAAAAATTTTGAAGTCCGTGATTGGGATTATTTCGCAGACGCAGCTCCTGGAAATCTGCTTTTACTCGACTCGCTCCTTGCAACATCTCCTGAAAATAAAACGCTCCTCGCTCAAGCAATTAAATCTCACTTTGGTTATGCGTTTGGTGTTCAAGAAACACTTCATTGGGCAGAAGTTTATAGCGAAAGAGAAAGTAAAACTTATCTTAACCGGGCCCTCTATCATTACACAAAAGCCATTGAATATGGAGAACAGTATCTTAACAGTGAAGGAGTAAATTACCTTCAGTTAAAAAAACTGATCCTCTCCCCACAAAAAATCAAAGAAGCCTTAGCTGATAATCTTTCAAAAACAGACAGAGTCGCCATGTTCTACTTAGGTGCGGCCTATTCGTCTTCTTTGAATCTTCAAAGAAATCGTGCGGACCTTTTAACCCTAATGCCATTAGGTAAGGCCATGATTGATTGGGCCTGTGAGGATAACCCTAATATGGAACAAGGGCTTTGTTCAGCATTTGATGCTCTTTATCTCATTAGCCGACCGCAAATGCTTGGAGGGAATCCAAAGAAAGGGCTTAAGATCTTCAAAGAAGTCATGAAAACTTATCCACAAAATGCGCTCCTCTCAATTACTTACTTACAGTATTATTCGATACCTAGGGAAAATGAAAAAGAATTTAAAACTTATATGAATAGATTGAAAACATTCTTCGCTAACTTCGAGCAGAAAAGAAAAGATTTCAACGTGCTTCTCAAGTCTTCAAACCATGACAACATTTTTAATCTCTTCAATGCTATCGCCGAGAAAAGATATTCCATCTTAAATAAATATAGACGAAAAATTTTTGAATAAGGATTTTCTATGAAACTTTTACTCCTTGCTTTTTTAATCACAACGCCGGTCTTTGCTAAAAAAGTTAAATTAGCTTTTCTTGCTCCAGAAGGAACAAATTGGGCCAACAGCCTTTCTGAAATGGGAAAAGAAATTAAAAAGGCTACAGATGGCCGAGTAAAATTTAAGATGTACTTTGGTGGGGTTCAAGGAGACGAAGCCGACGTTCTAAGAAAAATTCGCTCAGGACAACTTCATGGTGGGATCTTTACAGGTAAAACACTTGGAGACATCTACCCAGATTCTCGAGTCATGGAAATCCCTTTTACTTTTACTGAAAAGCAGGAAGCGGCTCAAAGTGTGCTTGATACCCTCACTCCAGACTTTAATAGTGGTTTCCAGACGAATGGTTTTCACTCATTGGGGATGTATGAAATTGGACACGTTTATCTTGTAAGCACTAAAAAAATCACAAACCTTAACTCTCTTAAAGGTTTAAAAATCTGGATCTGGGAAGGTGATAAAATTGTTGAGGCCATGATGCAATCATTAAACCTCGTTTCTGTCCCGCTTGCACTACCTGATGTCCTTTCATCTCTTTCAACAGGAGTGATTGAAGCAGCCTACGCTCCCCCTCTAGGGATTACAGCGCTACAGTGGCATACAAAAGTAAAATATTTAGTTGATTATCCAGTTGCTTACTCAATTGGCTCATTACTTATTTCTTCAAAGGTTTGGAAAAAGATTAAACCTGCTGATCAAAAAGTTATTACTGAAATTGCTCAGAAGAAAATTGCTGTTGCTAATGAACTCACGGCCAAAGAAAACAAGAGAACACTTGCTCAGTTCAAAGAACTAGGGATTGAATTTGTCCATTTCCCAAAAAGTGATTATGCTAAAAGTTCTGAAATCAGAAAAGATGTTCTCACTCGCTTAAATGGCAAAATGTTCTCAAAGCCCTCTTTGAGTAAGTTTGACGGGATCATTCAAAAACTTTAATGCAAAAACTAGGAAACCTCATTGATAAAATTGTAACGAATATTTTATTCGTTATGGTCTTTGCGATGATCATTTTTAGTCTTTACGCCATCGTCACAAGACTCTTTAGTATTACGACTCTTTGGATTGATCCACTTTTAAGACACTTAGTTTTCTTATCCGCGTTCCTCGGAGGAGTTCTTGCCGTTGGTTCTGATAAACATATAAAGATTGATGTACTTTCAAAGTTTATTGAGTATCGCTATAAGACCAATCACAAACTTCAAGCAGCTTACCAATTCATAACATTGGCAATTACTCTTGGTATTGTGTATTTCCTCGCTAAAGCCGGATACGAATTTTATCTCACAGAGAAAGAATATGGGCAGGAATCTTTTCTTGGACTTCATTCTTCATTAATGACTTTTATTATCCCTCTAGGTTTTGGTCTTATCGTTCTGAGAGGTTTTGTTCGGTGTTGGACTCTCCTAAAAGGACCAACGCATGAGTGAAGCTTGGATTGTCTTAGGATTTATCCTTCTCGCTTTAGCTGGAGTTCCACTTTTTGCAATCATGGGGGGACTCGCCGTTTTTCTTTTCCAAGCTGTTGATATTGAAACCTCCGCTGTCGCGATTGAAATGTATCGAGTGGCAGCTTCTCCAACTCTTCTAACAATCCCCCTTTTTACTTTTGCTGGTTATATGATGGCCGAATCAGGATCACCGAAGAGGCTTTTGGATGTCGCTGACTCAATGCTGGGGCGTCTTCCGGGTGGGATTGCTATTGTTGCCCTCACAGTTTGTGCCTTCTTCACGGCCTTTACTGGGGCCAGTGGGATCACGATTATTGCCCTTGGAGGGCTCCTCTACCCCATTCTTAGAAGAAAGAAATACTCGGAGGAATTCACACTCGGACTCATTACCACTTCGGGCTCCTTGGGACTTCTCTTTCCCCCAAGTTTACCGCTCATTTTATATGGAATCATCGCCAAGGTTGATATCGATAAACTTTTCAAGGCCGGGATCATTCCTGGAGTTATCCTGATCGCCGCTCTCTCTTCTTATTCCGTTTGGAAGGAAAAAAGCGATCACGATGAAACTCGAATTATCCCTAACGTAAAGGGTTCTTTGAAAAGAGCAAGATACGAGCTTCCGCTTCCCTTTATTATTTTAGGGGGAATCTACTCAGGGACCTTCACCGTTACTGAAGCTTCTACTATTACGGTCACCTATGTCCTTATTATGGAATGTTTTCTCTATAAAGACCTAAGTCTCACCAAGGATATCCCTCGAATCATCAAAGATAGTATGACTCTGGTAGGGGCGATTCTTCTTATTCTTTCCTGCGCACTTGGGCTTACCAACTACCTCATCGACGAAGAAATTCCGATGATGATCCTAGAAAAACTTAAGGAAGTCATCGATAACAAGTACGCTTTCCTTTTCTTCCTCAATATCTTCCTTCTTATTGTAGGAAGTTTGATGGATATCTTCAGCGCTATTATCGTAGTTCTACCATTGATTCTTCCCTTGGCAGAGAACTATGGGATTCATCCGATCCACCTTGCGATTATCTTTCTTACAAACCTTGAAATTGGATTTATCACTCCTCCTGTAGGGATTAACCTCTTCATCAGTAGTTTTAGATTCGATAAATCGATCATCAGTCTCTATAAATCCTCATTCCCGTTTCTCTTGATCCTCTTAGGTTGCCTATTACTTCTCACTTATACGCCATGGCTAAGCCTCGTTTTAGTTGAATAAACTCATTCGTTTAGCTTTTAGACACTTTTTTATAATAATTTCAATTCTCTCCTAATTTTCTCCTCATCCGCCATAATAATAAAAAGACATAAATTTGGAGAACCGATGAAACTTCTTATCAATCTAATTGCGATGCTATTACTTGCTTCTTGTGGATCAGATTCTGAAAAACAATATGCTGTGAATTTTGCTCTCGAAAATGAGACAAAACTTAGCGAAGAAGATTTCAAGAAGGAACTTTCAAAATATGAAAATTTCAATTCTGCCCCTGTTGAGGGAGATTTAATTTCGATGACGACTGAAGAAATATATTCGATTGAAGCAGCTGGATCTATTCAAAGAAGAGATCTCACTCAAGATTGTTCTTACTTAACCTTGGAAGATATCAGCCACGAAGTTCGATCTACAGAAGATGGAGCTCTAAAGATCCTTGAATCTAGAAAAATTATTGCGAGCCAACTCGAAAAAGGAAAAGAATCTCAGTGCAAAGACACAGACGAGATTGGATCAGAAGATGCAAAATACTATACAATTGAGACTCAAGCTACTCATGCTGAAACTTTCTTAGCCTTATTAAAAGAGCAACTTAATTCGGTGACTAAGGATGATTCATCTCAAGTATTCCTTTCAAACTTCTCTAAAGGTACCTACGAAGGAAAAGAAATCTATAAACTTAATCTTGAAGTGGACGGAACTTCAAATGATAGTGAAGATGGAATTTCAAATAATACGAAAGTCAGAATCGATTGTTCTATCCTTATCAATCCAGAGCATCCATTCCACCTTTCCTACGAGAAAATCCAGTGTCTCGGGACAAGTCAATCTAAGCTAAAGGACTCAATGGGATCAGCGAGTGGCTCTACTGAAATCAAGGTTGATTACAAGCTTAAAGAAAGAATCTACGCTAACCCAGTTGCTGAAGAGATAGAATAGATAAATTTCTTGAATTCTAATAACTTAGCTCTCAGAGTAAAACTTTCACTTTACTAGATTTTCCTGCTAAGACTGGTATAAAGCCTTATTCATTTCAGGGGGCTTAAATGAAAGGTTTTATCTACCTCATCACTTTACTCTTACTAGCATCATGTGGCGGAAGTAAGAAATCCGACTCTACAATAATCACTGATTACGCACTCACTGACTCTGAGTCTCTCTCCGTTGATGCAGCTCAAGAGGAACTTAAAGAAAGAGGGAACTTTTATGTTTCTCCTAAAGAAGGTGAAAGTTTCCAAATGCTTATTATGACTCAATTAAATAGTTCATATTCAGGGAGATTCGCTGGAGAGCCTACTTCGTCCAAATGTGGGTCGAGTTCAAGAATGACAATGACTGAATATGTAACCAAGGTCGATGAAGACGAGAAAAAATATAGTTATAAAACAGTTCTTTCAAACAGCACTTTTAGCGCTTCCGAAGAATGCTATGACCAAGAATCACCTTGGGAAGATGGTGAAACAACTGAGACTGAAAAAATTACGGAAAATACTTTCAAAGAACTCGAAAAGATTTTTGAAAAAATGATTGATGATGCGGGTCTTTCAGATAAGTTTGATACAAACTACAAGACATCTGTGGAAAAAGGAACTTATCAAGGTAAAGTCGTTTATAAATTTACGACTAATGCTTACGATGTTATCTGGGAGAGAGAGCTTCGTGAATTTGAAATTCCTGGTATCAATAGTGACAACGAGGTGAAGGCTAAACTAGATGCTGGATGCTCCTTTATTATCGATCCAGAGTACCCAGCGCATTTATCTCTGAGTGATGGTAGTTGCAAAATCGACGTCTATCTTAAAAGTGGAAGTGGGAGTTATACAAGTACCGATAATATTAGCTTGAAAATGAGAATGACCAACCCAATTAGAGAAATGCTTTAGAAATATGCTCAAAAGGGTCCTTAGGGGCCCTTTTTTTAGGCCCTAAAAAACCAGGTTCGCTGGTCAGGGTCTTTGATTTTAAGCTGTAATTCTTTTTTAAGCTTTAGATCATAGAAGTCCATTTCAAAACTTCCCTTAGCTTCTTGCCGAGTATACAAAAAGAGCTCCATTTTCTTTTGAATGTCTTCAAGCTCTTCTCGTGAAAGATGAAATTCAAACTCATCGTCAGACTTCACCCCTTCTTGATTGCGGCAATGGATTCGAAGCTTCCCTAGTTCTGCAACACACTCTTGTTCATTACTCTTCACTGTCTCATAGTCTAAAACGTCTTCTAAGAAAGTATTAAGAAGGTGCAAGTGAGAAGTCACAAGCTTGAGTCTTTCAAGTTCCATAATTAAATTTTAGAAACGTGTGAGGGCGTTGTAAACAACCGGATCATGCATTCGAAAATAAATTGTTCGATCCAAGTCTTTTAACTGGTCAATCAGCTTAGAAAGAATAACCGACTGGTGGACTTCGGTTTCAAGAATTAACTGTGGGTCATCCTTGGGAAGGTCAGTAAAACGCAGGAAAGACTTCCTTGAAATCCCAATAATGAAGTCATGCTCAAATTCCCGAATAAGTTCTGGGAGCTGTTCGATCAACTCATGATTTTGTTCCCGAGTTTTAGAAAACCCAAAACAAGGGTCTAGGTAAACTTTGTATTTAAGGCCGTGGTCTAAGAAATCTCTAAATTTCTCGGCCACATTAAGCTCACCCAAGTATTCCATATGGAAGCTGGTCTGACTTTTATCAGGGACATGGGTGTGAGAAAACACATAACTCATCTGAGGAAACTCTTCTAAAAGCTCTCGGGTTTTCTCTCCGAAAACACCTGAAACATCATTCCAAATAAGCTCACCAGGGCCTCGATAGTTCTCAGCAAAGTTTCGTACGGTTTCTAGGTGATAAGAGTCAATGGAAACCTTTGGGAAAGCTTTTATCGCTTCAAAATCAACCACTGTTAATCGATCTGATTCTTCCGGTGCTGTTATAGGGTTAGCAAAGGGTGCCGTCGATTCGGCGCCAATATCAAGAATGTCCACATCTTTGAGGACTTCAAGTTGTCGCTTGAAACTCTCAGGGGTGTTGAACTGCCCCCCATCTGAAAAAGAATCGGGGGTCGTATTTACGACCCCCATCATTCCTATCTTTAATTTACCAATTGTTTTCATTAAGCAGAAACAGGACTACCGCTACCTGAAGGATATTTCTTGTCAGCCTTCTGTTTTTTAGCAGAACCGTCATCTTTCTTTTTAGGTTTATCATCTATTGAAATTTGCGGAAGACCAATATCCTGACCTTCAGTAATCGCCTTCACCTGAGCCGCATCCAATGTTTCCCACTGGATCAAGGCCTCACTTAAGCGAATAAGTGTATCTTTATTATCCGTAAGAATCTTGGTCGCCATTTCATAATTGGTTTGAACGATATTGTACATTTCTTGATCAATCTTTTGGGCCGTCTCTTCTGAAACGATGTTTTCAAATTGATTGTTACCCCCGAAAGGATTGGTTTTGGCCTTACCAAAAGTTACAGGACCAAGGCTCTTCGACATCCCCCAATTACAAACCATATTGTAAGCAAGCTCAGTCGCTCTCTCGATGTCATTCGAAGCACCATTGGTCATCTTTCCAAAGATGATCTCCTCAGCACAACGCCCACCCATTAAGAAAGCAATAAAGTTTTCAGCTCTCTCACTAGACATATTAAGTCTATCTTCATCCGGTAACGTTTGAGTTAAACCTAATGCCCCACCTCGTGGGATAATCGTTACTTTGTGAATCGGGTCAGTATAAGGAAGATGCATCCCTACTAAGGTATGTCCCGCTTCATGATAGGCCGTGACACGCTTCTCTTCATCACTGATCATGAGGGACTTACGAGCAACCCCCATTAACACCTTATCTTTGGCATTTTCAAAATCAATATTTCCAATTTTCTTTTTGTTTTCACGAGCAGCTAAAAGAGCTGCTTCGTTAACAAGGTTCGCAAGGTCAGCTCCCGTAAAGCCAGGAGTCCCTTTTGCGATATTTTCAAGATTAATGTTTTCTTCCAAAGGAGTTTTTTCAGTATGAACTTTAATAATCCCAAGACGCCCACGAACATCAGGTCTCCCAACGTTAACTCGTCTATCAAATCGTCCCGGTCTTAAGAGTGCGTTATCAAGAACATCGATTCGGTTTGTCGCTGCAATTAAAATTACACCTTCATTCGACTCAAACCCATCCATCTCAACAAGAAGTTGGTTAAGCGTTTGTTCTCTTTCATCGTGACCACCGCCCATTCCGGCACCTCTGTGGCGTCCAACGGCATCGATCTCATCGATGAAGATAATACAAGGAGCATGCTTCTTCCCTTGCTCAAAAAGGTCTCGAACTCTTGAAGCCCCTACCCCAACGAACATTTCAACAAAGTCTGAACCCGAGATTGAGAAAAACGGAACTCCCGCTTCACCAGCAACTGCTCTTGCTAATAAGGTTTTCCCTGTCCCTGGAGGACCAATAAGAAGAACACCTTTTGGAATCTTCCCACCAAGTGATGTGTATTTTTTAGGATCTTTTAAAAAGTCGACAACTTCTTTAAGCTCTTCTTTCGCTTCATCAACACCGGCAACATCAGCAAAAACAACTTTTTTATCGTTCTCATTAAGCATCTTCGCTCGAGACTTTCCAAAGCTCATTGCTTTTCCGCCACCAGACTGAATCTGACGGAGAAAGAAATAAAACAAGAAAAGGATCAAGAGCATTGGGAACCAATTGATCAAGATCGTTGAAAGCAGACCTTGCTCTTCTTTTTTCTGGTATTCAGGAATAATCCCCGCTTCTTTAAGGGCCGTTAGGTTTGTTTCAACAGAAAGATCTCCGGTTGTTGTAAACCGAACACCATTTTCATGATCAGGGTTAAACTTCCCTGAAATTTCGTCATTTGCTTTTTGGTAAATGACCGATTCAACTTTCCCTTCTTGCACGAGTGTCATGAACTCAGGGAATTTAATATTTTTTACATTGCCGGGTTTTTTATCGAGCGACTTCATAAGAAGCGCAGTCATCATGATTACGACAATCCAGAGGGCCAATGTTTTGTGTTGTTTTTTCATAGAAAATCCTTAAATTTCAAATTCTTGGGCATTCCTTAAGATGGGTTCATTTTAAGGAATGTCTAGACCTCAAATTTAACATGAAAGCCGATTTATTGACAGAAGAGGGAGTTTTCTGACCCCGAAAATCACCTTTTGTTTACAAATGTGGGTAATGAAGAGTGTTACAGGGCTCAAACAACCTTTATTGAGGGGTTTTCGAGCGATTGAAGACGATTTTTTGCTTGGAAAGATGCGCCTGAACCCCACCTGAAAAACTCACAGGACCCTTCTTAGAGTTGCGATAAGCTTGGACGAGTTTATCCATCTGACTGGCAATGCTACCCCTCTTTTTATTAGAAAGACTATGAATCACCCGACGAATTTCAGTATCTCGACCGATCACTGGATCGAGTTTTCCTTTTTTGGCCGCATCCACAAGGTCTCGTCCGTAT
>JAUHYH010000084.1 GCA_030426585.1 Bacteriovoracia bacterium | reverse complement strand
TCAGTACTCGCTTTTCCTTCTAGATTCCCACCCAGATCATCAGTTCCGGCTTTACCTTCGAGGTTCCCATTTGATCGATCAGTACTCGCTTTTCCTTCGAGGTTACCTCCCAGCTGATCAGTGTTTGATCGACCTTCGAGATTCCCATTTTCTATTTCATCTGTTGAGGATTTACCTTCAAGATTTCCTCGATCAATTTTTTCAGTTCGACCTTTTCCTTTTAGGTTCTCTAGCTTTTTATCTTCATCAGATTCAATAGTGTCAGTCTTTGATTCAGATGAATTTTTATTCGCAAAGGTATGGGCATTCTTTTTTAAATCAAAATAAACAGGAAGTTTTCGATTTGAGAGTGGAGAAGTACCTGTAATATATTTTCCTGATTCATCGAAGTTAAATCGGATAAACTCTTCACCATCGAGTTGGTAATAAAGTTTAGGTTTCTGTCCTGTGAACAGCCACTCATCACTATCCCAGTCATACTCAGGTTTAGAGCCATGATAGAGCCACTTAACCTTTACATCATCTTGATAAATATGGTTTTTAACTTCGTCATTAGCATAAACGAGTGAGTAGACTTGATCTCCTGAATCAAGACGTTTTTCTTCTTTCCAATAAACGGCGCCTTGGCAGGGGCCGACTAAGCGGACCATTGTTGATCTCAAAACCCTTTTGCAAAGGTTATTTCGACTGTTTAACCATATATCTTCGTTTGTATTAAGTGGGTCTATTGTTTTAAATTCAAAGTCATTATTGTTCTTCTTATGATTATTCTTATTTTCAGAGTTACTCTTTACGACCATTTCTGTTTGTTGAGCTTTCTTCATTTGATTGATAAGGGCCTTTGACCAGAAATCAATTTTAAATTTAAGTGATCTTTCAGCGATTGATTTATTGAGAAACTCGCGACAACCAAGTTTCGCAAGGGCCTTTTCTACTTTTTTATTTTCTAGTTCTAAAAAGCAAGCGGTCTTAATAAAGCCAGTGCGGATTTGTTTGAAATGGTTTTTTAATATCTTTAGTGAGGCAGTTAAACTATCACGATCGTTTACTTTGAAAAAAAGTATTGCAGATCCTTCAATGTTTTTTAAAAGATCATCTGCTTCATCAAGGCCAGCATGTACAAATTCAAACAGCTCGTCATTGGTATAATGACTCACAACCTTTTCCAGATCAGGATAAGTTTCCTTATCAACCATGAAAAAAATCAGTTTTATCATATAGCCAGCGACTCCTTAGAGTAATGAAGTTCACTCTAACTTATCGAATTTTTGAGTTTTTTCTTGAAGAATTTATAAGTGTTTGGGGTTATCTGAGTGTTCTAGGCAACAACTAGAGTGCTTAATATTGAACAGGTGAGAGTAGATTAACAATGTACTCGCAAAAAGTTTGATTACAGTTTCTACAGTAGGAGTTATTTCGCCAAGTAGGTGAGTTGTTGACTCAATTACTAGAAGAGAAATTCCAATTCCTGGAAGTATAATTAATCTTTTTTTCCGGTTTTTTAGATAGGGGGGGATAAAAGCAAGGCCTGAGACCAGAAGTATTGGAAGAAAAATAAGTTCATGAAAATGCCCATGAAGGAATTCTGGCTGGTAGTCCTCAACAAAAGGAAAAATTAATAATACCAGAGGAAGTAAAAGACAGTGTACAAGACAAAGCGAAGATAGAGCGATCCCTATTTTGTTGATTAAATCACTTGAGGTTTTGAGCATGCCTTTATTTACAAGAAAACATAGCGTTAAACAATTGTTATTTTTGGGAAAAGTCTAAACTGTGCGGAGCATAATTCCCATTGCTCATGACGCCAGAAGGCCTTAAAATGAAAAGCGTGCTTCTTCTGGTCAAAATCGAAAGAAAAGGAAATCCATGAAATACCTCAGACCCTTTAAAAGTACCGTTCTCTTAGTTGCCCTCGTTAGTGCACCTGTCTACGGTTTCAAGCTTCTTAATTCTACTAAGAAAAAAGAATCTCCCTATTCGACCCGAGAAATGATTTTAGGGGGGATCCTTAAAGGTGCTTTAGAGAACATGCATTTCACAAAAGCAAAAATGAATAATGATCTTTCATCAAAAGCGTTTAAAGAGTTTATTGAGAAACTCGATTATGGAAAGCAATTTCTTCTACAAGAAGATGTTAATAAATTAGGAACTTACGAACTAAAAATTGATGATGAAATCGCTTCGGGGAATCTGAACCTTCTTGAAGATGCTTTTGAAATTCTAAAGAAGAGGCAGAACTACGTAGAGAAAGTCATTTTTAAGCGCCTAAAAAAGCCTTTTGACTTGAAGAAAAAAAGAACACTCCAAACTGATCCTGAAAAAAGAAAATTTGCAAAAAGTTTAAAAGACCTAGATGCTCTATGGGATAACCTTCTGACTTATGAAGTCCTTAACCGATATGCTGATTATCTTGATGAACAAAATGGTGAGTCAGAAGATGACAAGAGTAAAAAAGAAAAGAAAAAAGTTGAGAAAAAGTTAAGTCATAAAGAACTTGAAAAGAAAGCCAGAGATGCAGTCGCAAAAAGTTATACGCGTTTGTTTAAGCGTCTCAAGAAAGAGAAAAGAGGTGACAAGCTGGATAAGTTTTTCAACTCAGTTGCAAAAGTTTATGACCCGCATACTCATTACCTCGTTCCTGAAGATAAAGAAGATTTTGATATTGATATGAGCGGTAAGCTTGAAGGGATTGGAGCCCTTCTTAGAGAAGAAGGTTCTTATATTAAAGTTGAAAAAATTATTCCTGGTTCTGCTTCTTGGAGAGGAAAACAACTTGAAGCAGGTGATGTTATTTTGAAAGTTGGTCAAGGTGAAAAAGAAGCTATCGATGTTGTTGATATGGGGCTAAGAGATGCTGTTAAGCTGATTAGAGGAAAAAAGGGAAGTGAAGTTCGCTTAACTGTAAAAAAAGCTTCAGGGCTTACAAAAGTTATTCCTATTATTAGAGATGTTGTTCAAATTGAAGAGTCTTACGTTAAATCATCAATTCTTCAAATTAAAGGTGATAAAAGAAAGTATGGGTATATACATGTTCCGAAGTTTTATAGAGATTTTAGTGATCGATTTGGAAGAAACTGTACTGACGATACTCGTGATGCTTTGAAGAAAGTTAAAAAGAAAGGTGTTGATGGGGTCATCCTCGATTTAAGAAATAATGGTGGTGGGGCCTTAAAAGATGCTCAATACATTTCAGGTCTTTTTATTAAAGAGGGACCTATTGTACAAGTAAAGGCCCATACAGGGTCAGTAGAAATATTAAAAGACACTGATTCATCAGTTGAGTTTGAAAAACCGGTCATAGTTTTGATCAATCGATTTAGTGCTTCGGCTTCTGAAATTGTTGCTGCGGCTTTACAAGATTACGGTCGAGCGATTGTTGTGGGGGGTGAGCATTCTCACGGGAAAGGAACAGTTCAAGCAGTACTAGACCTTGATGGCTATGTCCCTCCTCTTGCAAAAGCTTATAGTCCTTTTGGTGCTCTTAAAATTACCATTCAAAAATTCTATAGAGTCACTGGTGGTTCTACCCAGTACAAAGGTGTGACTCCTGATATTGTACTTCCTGACCCATTTGGACATATGGAAACGGGTGAGCGTTATCTCGATTATTCACTACCATGGGCAAAGGTTGATGCTGTTAAGTTCAGTCCTTGGAAGAAATACTCTTATGATATTGATAAACTCAAGAAAAATTCAGAGAAACGTGTTTCTAAAAATGAGAAATTCTCTAAAATCACCAAGAGTGTGAATTGGTATAAAAACCGAAAAGAACAAACGAAAAAGGACATCGATCTCGATAGTTTCCTTGCTGATCGTAAGAAGCTTAAGGACGAAGCTAAGGAATATGAAATCACAAAGGCTCAAGAAAGCCTAATTGTCCAAGAGACTGATAAAATCAAGAGAAAAGAGGATAAGGAGCGCTTTAAAGAGTTCACAGAAGGGCTTCAGAAAGACCCTTATATCACTGAAAGCATTAATATCCTTAACGATATCTTATCTTAAAACCTTCAAAAAATTTAAAATTTCAGGGCCTCTAGGTATTTCAAACCTAGGGGCCCTATGTTAACCTCATATTTCCAATAGATTCCAGAGGAAATGCCATGAACGATGAAAGAACGTTAACTGTTGAGCAGAAACATGCCTTCTATGAAGAAGCAGTTCAAAACCCAGAAGGTGAAGTTGAAACGCTTCAAGATCTCTATCAAAAATTGAAAGATGGCAAAAAAGCAAAAATTCTTAGAGAGGATTTCTGTGGAACCGGTGCCATTATGTGCAATTGGGTAAAACAAGGACCAGACTTCAAAGCCTTTGGAATTGATCTCGACCCCGAACCTGTTGAATATGGAAAAAAACGTCACTACTCTCAACTCACAAAGGAAGAACAATCGAGAGTTGAATACATAATGGGTGATGTCTTTGATACTAAGACTGAGAAAGCTGATATTATAGCAGCTTTAAATTTCTCTTATTATATTTTCAAAAAAAGAAAACAACTTCTTGCTTATTTCAGTATGGTCCGTGAGGCTCTTTCTGATGATGGAATCTTTGTTCTTGATCTCTTTGGAGGGCCTGAGAGTATGATGCCACTTGAAGAAAGTACTAAGTATGAAACCTTCAAGTACTACTGGGATTGTGATAAGTTTAATCCCATTACTCATGAAACTCTTTATCACATTCACTTCAAGCCAAAAGGTGGAAAGAAAGTAAAAAATGTTTTTACTTATGACTGGCGAATGTGGGGCTTCGCAGAACTTAGAGAAATTCTTGAGGATGTCGGATTCTCAAAATCGATCCCTTTCTGGGAAGGGGATGATGGAGATGGTGGAGGGAATGGTGAGTTCTTTCCGACCGAAGAAATCGATAACTGTGAGGGGTGGGTCGGCTATATCGTCGCCTACAAGTAATTCGCGAATTCTGATTAAATTTCCTCAGAATTCATCTAGCAAAATAGTTTTGGTGTGCTAAATTCTTCTCATGATAAAGCTTCTGATCATTTTTATTTCGTTATCGGCTTTAGCCGATGATATCGAGTTCTATAAGCTCGGATCAACATGGGATCGGAAAGCTTTTGATCATGAGAATATACAAAAAATTCCTAAAATTTTTCAAAGACAAGCGCGATCAGTAGGGAGCTTTCTTGGTGGTACGGCCTTCTATCTAGGGAAGATAAATGGAAGGCACCTTATGGCGACTAACTACCATGTTCTTCCAAAAGCATTAAATTGTTACTCCTTAAATAGTGTAAACTTTCGAGTCATGAATCAAAGCTTTCCTTGCGAAAAATTTATTGCTTCTTTTAAATCAGTTGATTTGAGTTTGTTCCAAGTAAGAGTAAGGCCGGAGCAAGAGAAACTTCTTAAAGGGTTTGCTTTTAAAATTTCTAAACGAGCAGAGTTGACGAAAAAGCTTTATGGAATGGGTTATACCTTTCTTAATAATCCGATGAGAGAAAAAATGCTAGTGTCTGGTGGAAGATTCTGTACAACATTTTCACCTAAGGTAAGACTTATAAAAGACCCTGATACAAGGCATCCTGTAGACTATAAAGTCTGGAGTCAACCCATAGGGTGTGACTTTGCCCATGGAGATTCTGGAAGTCCTATTATTAATGAGCAAGGGGAATTGGTTGGTCTTTTTTGGACAGGTGGGACGCCGAAATCATCCTTTGTTAAAAATGATGAAAGGTTAAATACTTTAATTAATTCTAACGACCCATTAGTTTGGTCTGATCTTTCCTATATGATTCCTCTGAAGGCCATCAGAAGAGAGCTAAGAAGGTTCTTAATTCAAAACCCTGATCACCCTTATTTCTTAGAAATAGAATCTTTGGTTTTTAGTAGATAACATAATTAAACTTCTCGATCTCTTTATTGATGAGGAGATACCCATTGCGAAGCTCGTCAGTCTTATCAAGTTTAAACTCAATGGCATTCAAGGCTTGTCTTACACAGCTATGAAAAGTCTCGGGAAGTTTATACGGATCGTTGAAGGTCGTGAAATTATCGGCACTGTCTTTTTTGATATTAAAAGTATAAATCACGAAAGATTCATTCATTTTTTGAGAGTATTCTTTCTTGCATTCTTTAAAGGTTGGCTTGTAACTACTGATACTTCGAGTGACTTTATCCCAGTTTTGCTTCCGAACGATCAGGGGGTTGGTGCTACAGCTTATGACGGTTAAAGCGATGAGGGATGCCAAGATTTTCATTATTTTTCCTTTCCACCCTTATCGACTCAATTTTAGAGAAGTTAAGTGCTTGATTTTAGGAGTCAGCTTTATAAATCCCAGTAATTTCACTATACTAGGGACGGCGACGAAAGAATTTTTAAATAGGTGAGAAATGAAGTTCCATTCATTTGATGCGGTTACAGAATCCGATTGGGAGAAAGTGTCCAAGAAGAGTGCTGAGGAAGTTGGCTACGTTCATGACTTTACCTCACTGGGGTGGACCTATCCTCCACGGAATTTAAAAGTCTGGGATGCAAGTTCAAATTATTCAAAAGTGTCCCCCTCAAAACCGGTAGAAGAAATTCAAGAAGCCTTGGATAAATTTAATCAAGGTGAAAAAACGCTAGGGTTGTCACTGACCAATAACTTAGTAGAGACGGTTTCAAAACTAAGAGCTCTTCAAATCTTGGTTGATTCAAAAGATTTGAAAGTTATCGGTTACACAGATCCGCAATCACTTTGTTACGAAGACTCTGAAAAAAATCTTCTCACTTTAATGATGCACTACTTGGGAGCTCAATTTGGTGGGGCTGACTTTATTGAGACAAAAGAGTTTGAAGATTCAACAGTGGGTAAGAGGCTTAATGAAACACTTCCCCTGATTTTAAGTGAAGAATCTTTGTTGGGTTCTGTGAGTGATCCTTTTGGAGGGTCTTATGCAGTAGAAAAACTTACGACAGATTTTGTAAAGGCCATCTCTCCTGATAAAAAAATGAGCTCAAGAGAAAACCGTTCTTATAAAAGTGATTTCAATAAAGGTGCAACAGCGGGGATACCGCCCTACTTAAGAGGCCCTTATCCAACCATGTATGCGGGGAGGCCTTGGACGATCAGGCAGTATGCAGGTTTTTCAACAGCAGAAGAGAGTAATACTTTTTATCGAAACAACTTAAAGCAAGGACAAAAAGGACTCAGTGTTGCCTTTGATCTTGCAACTCACCGGGGTTATGACTCTGATAACCCTCGCGTAAGTGGTGATGTCGGGATGGCCGGTGTTGCGATCGATTCACTAAAAGATATGGAAATTCTTTTTGATCAAATTCCACTTGATAAAATGAGTGTCTCGATGACGATGAATGGGGCCGTCATTCCGGTCATGGCGCTTTATATTGTAGCGGCAGAAGCTCAAGGAGTAAGCCCTGAGCAATTGAGTGGGACTATTCAAAATGATATTCTTAAAGAATTTATGGTTAGGAATACCTATATCTATCCCCCTGAGCAATCCATGCGAATTATTGGAGATATTTTTCAATACACATCGAAGAAGATGCCAAAGTTCAATTCGATTAGTATCTCTGGGTATCATATGCAAGAAGCCGGAGCCACGGCCGAGCTCGAGTTGGCCTTTACTCTTGCGAATGGTCTTGAGTACATAAAAAAAGGGATTGAAAGTGGGCTTAAAATTGATGAGTTTGCACCACGGTTGTCTTTTTTCTTTGCGATCGGAATGGACTTCTATACAGAAGTTGCAAAGCTAAGAGCGGCCAGATATCTCTGGGCTAATATCGTAAAACAATTTAATCCTGAAAATCCGAAGTCGATGGCGCTTCGAACTCATTGTCAGACATCGGGTTGGAGTCTTACCGCCCAAGATGTCGATAATAATATTATTAGAACGGCGATTGAAGCTCTTGCCGCGGTTCATGGGCATACCCAATCTCTTCATACCAACTCTCTTGATGAGGCCCTCGCTCTCCCTACTGAAGAGAGTGCAAAGATTGCGAGAAACACCCAAATCTTTCTTCAAGAAGAAACAGATGTTTGTGATTATGTTGATGTGTGGGGTGGGAGTTATCATATAGAAAATCTCACCGCTGAACTTATTGAAAAGGCATCCAAGATCATTGACCAGATGGAAGAGCTTGGGGGGATGAGTGAGGCCATTGCTAGTGGAATTCCTAAGCAGATGATTGAAAAAGCAGCTGCAAAAACTCAAGCACGAATTGATGGCGGGGATCAGGTTATAGTTGGAGTAAACAAGTTTCTCAATCCCAACCCTCGACCAGTTACCGTCTTAAAAGTGGATAATAAAAAGGTCTTAGCTAATCAGATTGATCGGATAAATGCACTTAAAGAACAAAGAGACTATAATAAAGTTAGTGAAGCACTGAACGCCATCACAAAAGCTTGTGAATCGGGTCAGGGGAATCTTCTCGAGTTGGCCGTTGTTGCGGCAAGGGCGCATGCAACGCTGGGGGAGATCTCAGAGGCGATGGAGAAAGTGTTTGGAAGATACCAAGCCCCTATAATGAGTATCAATGGAGTCTACGTTCAAGAAATGAAGAAACAAAATAATAAGAACTTATTTGAAATCGATGAACTAATGAAAAAGTTTATTGCTGATGAAGGAAGAAGACCTCGAATCCTTCTTTCTAAAATGGGGCAAGATGGTCATGATCGTGGTCAAAAAGTTGTCGCGACAGCATTTTCCGATCTCGGTTTTGATGTTGATATTGGTCCGTTGTTTCAAATGCCTAAAGAAGTTGTTAAACAGGCTATAGAAAATGATGTTCATATTATTGGGATAAGCTCTCTGGCTGCAGGACATCTCACTTTCGTTCCTGAGGTTATGGAAGAACTTAAGGCCAAGGGAATAAATGACAAAGTCATTGTTGTTGGTGGTGTTATTCCTCCTGAAGATTATGATGCTCTTTATGAAGCGGGAGCTGATTTTATTTTTGGGCCAGGAACAAATATAACAAATTCAGCGATCGAGATTCTTGAGAAATTATTGAAATGACAGAACAAGAAATTTTAGAAGGCATTAAGAATCAAAATCCCCAAGTCCTTGCTAAGACCATGAGTCTTTTTGAAAGCCAAAAAGATTCTGATAAAAAGCTCGCTGCGAAAATTCTTCATCAAATTGAAAAAGATGATTACCCAACAAGAGTCCTAGGGATCACAGGTACTCCGGGAGTAGGTAAGAGTACCTTTCTTAATGGGTTTGTTGATAGCTTAGTCCAAAGAGGAAACAAGGTCGCTATCCTTACGATTGACCCTAGTAGTGAAAAAACGGGTGGAAGTATCCTCGGTGATAAAACTCGGATGACCGATCTTATTAAGCATGAAAATGTTTTTATTCGTCCAAGTGCTTCACGAGCAATGCTTGGAGGGGTTTCGGCAAATACCAGAGATCTCATCACTCTTTGTGAGGCAGCGAGTTTTGATTATATTTTTGTTGAGTCCGTTGGTATCGGGCAATCTGAAGTTCAGTTAGCAAAAATTGTAGACTTCCTTCTACTTTTTCTTGCTCCCGGTGGGGGAGATGACCTTCAAGGAATTAAAAAAGGAGTGCTCGAGTTTACGGATCTCCTTATTGTTAATAAAAAAGATCTTGGTAAAACTCTTGCTCTTCAAACAGCAAGTCTCTATGGACAATCATTAGAAAATGAACCTTGTGTTATCTCAGCCTTAGAAAAAGAAGGGTTTGAGAAGGTTCAGCAACAAATTGATTCATTTTATGAAAAAGAGGATCTTGCCAAAATTCGTTTTGAAAAAAGAAAAGATTTCTTCTGGACTCGAGTCGAATCAGATGTCATTCAACTGATTCATAAACTTAAAGCTTCGGATAAATTAAATAAAGTTCTTGAAAAGTACTTGGCTAAAAAATACGACCTAAGAAAGGCCATTCGAAAAATTCTTAAATTTATCTAAGAGTGATACTGCTCTCTAAGCTTCCATAAGAGCTGGCTGATATAAGGTCGACGGTCTTCCCCCGTCGCCACCATAAGAAGCTTTGTGATTTTGAGATTCTTGGTATCAGTGTAAAGAGCGATGAGAAGTTCTTTGATATAATTCGTTCCAAGCGTGAAGTAGTTATCGGTTCCAATACCGAGTTTTACTCCTTTTTTCTCCCACCAGCTAAAAGGGTGGTCTTTATAATCAGGGAAGGCCCCCGTAAGCTTCATGTTTGATGAAGGAAGGGCAATCAAGGAAACATTCTTATGAATCATTCTATTGAGAACATCATGCTGGTAATGTTCAATTTCTCTCGCTGTGTGGAATTTTACTTTTACAAAAAGAGTGATCTCGCTATCTTCAATCACTTCTCCCTTAAGAAGTTTTTCAAGAATGCCTGTGTGTTCACCCCAATCCATATCAATCAGTTCTGCATATTCAGCCGACTTTTTATCAATTGGTTTCTTCTTTCTATTGTTTTCAATCACTCGAAGGAAAAGACTATGGAAGTAGTAATTAGGATTGATCCCTAAACTAAGCCCATGCTCAAGGGTG
>JAUHYH010000083.1 GCA_030426585.1 Bacteriovoracia bacterium | reverse complement strand
TGATCAATCTATACTCCCAAGCTGATTGAAGCCCCATAACTCAAGCTTAACGCTATTAATGTATATTATATCATAAGAATTATTACAGATTTCAAAGTTCCAAACACCTTTACCGTTGGTACCAAAACCAGCAAATGATTTAAACTTCTGATCATGGGAATACCCCCCTCCTTGAATGGCAGAATCTCTTACTATTTGAGATTCGGTTCCATCAGGAAGTTCTTGAGAAACAACAAAGGCCTTTGAAGAGCCGATAGCATTGAGACTGACACGATTAAGGAAAACTTCAAAATCTTGAGAAACAGAGATACTTTTTTCAACACAACTAAATGAAGGAATTGTTAATCGAGAATTATCGCTTTGTAAGTTTCCTCGATATTTTTCAAGTTTATTTTTATAATTGGTGTAAGATTCCGCCATTCGAACTGCCTGATCAATATCAGGGAGACCAAAACCTGAGTTATAACTATGTGTGTATCCCGCAGAGTTTGTACTTTTATTAATATAAAATTTCCCCTCGATAGAAAGAGTTCTACTCAGGTAGGTTTTTGTTTTTTCTGGTTCTTCAAGGGGACGGGCTGTTTTTGCAAGAATCGTAGCGAGGTCAATAGGAGAGAGTTGTGGGTTTGCCTCTTTCACAAGAGCAGCGGCACCGGCAATATTGGGAGTGGCTACCGATGTCCCATTCATTGAACAAGTATAAGAATCATTTGGATAAAGCGTACAAACACCAGGAGATGGGTTACTCCCTCCATATCCAGCGGGAGCAGCGACAAAAAGATTACTTCCTGGAGAAGAGTAAGTTGTGACTTCTCCTTTATTATCAAGGGCCGCAATACTAAAAACATAAGGGTGAGTGTTGCTTGGATCTCGGTTTGAATCTCCAAAGCCTCCATAGCACCTTGAACTTTGTTGACGATCATTGCCTGCGGCTTTTAAGTAAAAAACTTTATGCTCTTCTCCCCCTACAGTGTAGGCCTCTGCATAAGGAGCTTCTTCTCTGTAGTGAGCATTACAAGAAGGGATTCCATAACTCCCATTCCAAATATCTGTTTGTGGCGAATTAATGGCGTAGACAAAGTCTTGGCAATCGAAAGCATTATAACCAGAGACGGAACCTTCATAGGCAATTCCACTGACTCCAATTCCGTTTTTACCACGAGCTCCAATGACTCCTGAAACCATCGTTCCATGGGAACCAACAGGTGAGGTCGGATCTACTCCAAAATTTGAACAACTTTTTGAGTGAACCTTGTCGTAATTTTGATAAAAATCGATATGGTTAATAGAAAGACCATCATCAGCAACGTGAATCTTGACACCTTTTCCTGAATATTTTTGAAGGGCATACCTTGTGACATTAAGATCAGAGCCAATTTTTCCTTGGTCGGTAAAATAAGAAATAATACTTCCGACAGAATTAAACTTTGTAATTTGTTGCTCTCTATGAATGATCGGCCAGAGGCAACCTGCATAAGGATCATCAAAACCTAAATCTTCTAAAAGGTTGTTAAGGTCACAGGCCCCATCAACAACAACGAGAGGAGGGTCTTCTACGGGATCAGGCTCTAACCCAGGAGTCCCGACAGGGGGAGCGGGGTCCGAACTCACTGCAGGTCGGTTCTTTTCACTCATACAAGAAAGTAGAAGGAGTAAAATAAGGCATAGGCTGGGATGTGTAGTTTTCAACGGATCCTCCTGATCGTTAATTACCCAGGCGCGGAAGCTTGAGAGGCTCTTCCTTATTTCATTTTACCCATTAACCGTGAAGTCCACTCGGAGATGCCCTTTTTTGCCGGTAAGCCTCTGAAATCAATAAGATTTTGAATACAGGAATGAGACAGTTGCGTTAAAACCCGTTATATTGCTCAGGTATGGAATCGGAATTTCGATCATTTATTGAGCGACTTGAAGCAAAGTCACAACATCTTTCTAAAGAAATGATTTATGCGCTCTACCCCGCAGGAAAACTTTTTAGGCCTAAGCTCTTTTTAGCAATTCTAGAAGATTTAAAAATTGAAAAAGATCAGAGTGCTTTAAACTTTGCTCTTTTCCTTGAAGTCCATCATGCTTACACCCTTGTTCATGATGACCTGCCTTGTATGGATGATAGTCCCACAAGAAGAGGGAAAGATTCCGTTCATAAGAAATTTGGAGAGTGGAGAGCGGTACTGACGGGTGATGCTCTTTTAAGTTTGTCCTATCAATTACTTTCAGAATGTAAGACGGCCCGGCAACAAGAACTTCAAAAACTATGTTTTTGGAGTCTAGGAGCGAAAGGCCTTATTGGTGGCCAAGTTTTGGATTTAGAAGCCGGTGATCTTGATTACAAAAAAATTAAAAGAATTCATGAGCTTAAAACAGGTCGATTGATTTTACTATCAACTTTAGCTCCTTATTATTTTCAAGAAACTAAGGACTATGAGCAGTATAAAAAACTTTGGAAATTGGGTTCTTTGATAGGTGAGTTCTTCCAGTTGCTTGATGACTATGATGATTTTATAAAACATCCTGATCAGAGCCTTAATATTTTCAAAGTAGATGAATCGAAAGCCCGTAAAAACCTTGAGAAAAGTAAAGCTTCGCTGGATGATTTATTGAGTGCGTTTCCTCGAGTTCAAGACTTACTAAAAGTTTTAAAATAATCGGTAGTTACTTTTTCATAAAGCTTATTAATTTTTCCAGTAATCTTTCCGTAGCCCTTAGTAAGTTTCTGGTTCCCTATTGAATGGATAGGGACAAGACCCTTGGTTGAGCTTGTAATGAACGCCTCTTCACAGCCAAGAAGATCCTCTTTGAAAATCTTTGTTTCTCGATAGGGAATTTTATTTTTTTCACAAATTTCTAAAACTTTTGTCCGAGTGATACCTTTAAGGATTCCGGAGTTTATTGATGGCGTGTAAACGACACCTTTTTTTACAATCCAAACATTATTCGTCGTTCCTTCAGTGACTTCACCATAAATATTAAGCATGATGGCATCATCTGTTTCTCCGACTTGAGCTTCCTTAGCGGCTAAGACACTATTGATATAGTTACCTGTTTTTGCTTGTGGGTTCGTAGACTTTGGGTGATTTCGTTTGGTTTCCGCAAGAGTAATTCTTAAGCCTTCCTTATACCAACGTTCCGGATAAGGAGGAAGTTCTTTATAGAAAATAATTAGATTTTGTTTCAGGTTCTGACCTGGAAAAATATTAATTTTATCTTCACCTCGAGTGACAATCCACCTAACAATGGCCCGCTTATAATTTTTAGACGCAGCTGTTTTTAAAATGGCTTTTTTGATAGTGGCTAAGTTTTCAGTAAGCGGCATTTGAATCAGATTGGCAGAGTTTTGTAATCGCTTCTGATGTTCTTCTAAAAAGAGAGGAATTCCATCAATACAAAGAGTCGCTTCATAAATAGAGTCTCCAAAGAGAAAACCCCTATCAAAGACACTAATCTTCGCTTTTTCTGGACTGAAAATTTCCCCATTAATGTAGACTGAACAGTTTTTTTCCATCGGGTATATTTTTAGCACGGACTAATCTTGAAAGAAAAGCTCTTTAGTCCTTTCGACCTGATCAAGTTTTTGAATTTTGGGCTGGGAGACAAATTTCGCAAACGGATACTCAGGGGCTTGCTCATTTACGGGGTAGAGCCACCCTGCATTAAGCTTCGCAATCGATTGTTGATAATAATTTGAAGGGAGAGCCTGCTCCTTGAACTGATCGAGATCGTTCCTCAAAAGAATTTTTAACCAGCAACCTGAGAGGTCGCCTTTTTCACAACTTTTTTCAGAGAAGAAAAGGCTTTCGAGTTCATTATTATTTTGGAGTGCCATATACTTTCTAATGGTGATGATTGAACCTCTCCCAATTCCCTTTACTCGATTCATATACTCATTAAGTGCGATTTTCGCTTCTTTAAGCCTATAGAGAGAAGTTAAAATGAGTGTCTTCTTCCAGAGAAGATCCAAAGGAACTTCTTTGAAGATCTTTTGGTACAGCGTAATATATTTCAAAGAATCTTCAGATTTTTTTAGTCCAAAACTCAATAGGATCAGTCTCGAAAGAATGGCTTTAGACAAGGAGTTTTGTTTGAAGCTTGCCTGAAGTTTTTCATAAGCTTCCTCATACTTTTTATGATAGATCATAACATTAGTTTTAAGAAGATCCTTCGTTAAACTTTCTTCCTCTTCTATGATATCAAAAGCTAACTGAATCTCTTTTAAGTCATAAAGAACATAAGTTTGAAGCTCTTTAATTTCTTTTGACATGAGAAGCTTATCAGGAATTGAATCTGTAACATCCTTAACAATATCGGTACGGCCTAGATAGGCTGTCAACTTCATCCATAGTTCAAGCTTTTTTGGATTGCTCTGTACTTCGCGAAATTGTCGGGCTTCAAAAGGGGAATAACCAAGCGCCTTTGATTCGAGCAATGTTTTTATAAAATATTGTCCAGCTGAATTATTGTTTGAATAATTGCCGGCACAGATACGCCAACGATTATAGGCTTGCTTCCATTGTCGAGTCATCATTCTGGAAACAACTTCGATCTGACAAATTTGTTTGTTTCTTCTTTCAGATAAACCATGAATATTTTTGATATGATCAAGAGTTTCGGTATAATCACTTTTTAGATAAGAAAAAATCGCTTGATAATAATGAAAGAGATTTGCTTTTTGAAAAAGCGCAGTACTTGATTTGAGGATCGCAAAAGCTTTTTTATCTTCACCGATGAGAAGGTGATATTTTAATCGATCATGTTTTTCAGCAAAAACAAATTTCTCACTGTCGTTGATCATTGGTCTTGCTAGGGTAGACCATAAAATAAAACTGAAAAGGGCCCATTTCATATACTTCTTATCGAATAAATGAGGCCTTAGGAGTACTTGAGTAAGTTTCAACGGAAAAAAACTCTTCTTCTTATCTTTATTAAGCTTTTCTTTGGATAAGAACATTGAATATTCCGATACTTAGGGCATGAAAATAGGTTTATTTTTCATTTTGTTGAGTGTGACTGCTCAGGGGCGGACAGGTCTAAAAGACTTGGCCCTTAAATATGAAAAACTCCAGAGAATGTGCGAGCAGGAAAAAGAGCCAAATCTTTATGCAGATAAAGCAACGAAACAATTAGCGATAACGAATTTTAAAGCGCAGGCTCAACACTTTGCTCTTAAAAATATTATTAACTTTGTTTCTGATGCTGCAAAAAACCTCTCTATTCCCAAACCTCAGTTTGAAAGTACGGTCGGAAGTCTAATCCAAGATCAGTGTTCACAAAATATGTCTCTTATATCTCGAGAAAGTCTAAAGGAGCTTCTTATTGAACGGTTTGATAAAACTACGCATGAAGCTGATTACTCTGAACCCGATTATATTGAAGGATTAACCCTTCTCTCCGATTTTTGTTCTTGGCATGGTCGAGGGCATTTAAATTCTATGATCACTTATTACCTTAAAGACCCTTTGTTTGCAGAAGTTGTCATTGAAAACTATCTTTCAACTTCAATTCCTGTTTATTGCACAGATCGACAATGCCGCCTGACAAATAGAAATAACTTTAGAGGGAATTATGAACGTTCAAAAAATAAAGTTGATTTCGAAGATGAACTTAAGGCCTTGTATTGTTTTGAAATTAAAAATTCTCGTTACGAATTAGAGAATGAACCTGATCAATATACTGAGAAACGTTTAAAGGAGTCGAGTGAGACTCTTCAAAAAACAAAACTATATTTGTATGCAACCCTTGAAAATCGTCCCGCTCCAAGGGCGTTAGATAACTGGGCAGAAAATAGTACTTATTTCTTTTCTCAAGTTCTTAATTCAGAAGTGCAATCTTCGCTTGATGTTCTTGAACTCATGACGAATCGAGTAGAGATGGAAGAGAACTTAGAATTAAGGGCCAGAGTTTTTAGAGATATTGAAAAACCATCTGATCTTAGGCTTAATTTTGATATTACAGGAGATGAGTTCGACCGGTTAGTTTATAATATTGATAAGATGACATGGTCATTTGACTATGAAATTTCAAATGATGAAATTTATAGATTACTAAATCGAATTGATGAGATCTATTATATGCAATTTGAACAACGCCAACTTGCTTTTGAAAATCTTTCTAAGGAATTTGCAGCAAGAATCTCAAAAACTATTTGGAAGGAAAAACTATCAAAGATTCCAAGTCTCAATTATATTCCCAACCTTCCTTATCAATTGAGTAAAGGTCTTATTGAAAACCTTAAGTCTTATAGAGGTTCGAAAGAGCATTTTATGGGTGAAAAGGGATCTCTCTCTATTCCTCTAAGCTTTTCATTCGGGTGGCAGGCCTTACGGCGACTTTCTCAGCTGCGAAAACTTGACATTAAGTAAAGAAAACCCAACTTTAGAGTTGTATGACTGATGAAGATCTCAAAAAGTCTCTGCCGATAGTTATCGACAATAAAGAACTTACCAATATGGGTAAGGAGGTTGCTGTACAAGACCCTCTCAAGGTCTATATGAGAGAGATCTCGAAGTACAAACTCCTTTCTCCAGAAGAAGAGCAAGAGCTGACGATGAAGCTTTTCGAAACAGGTGAGATCGAAATTGCTAAAAAACTAGTTCTTGCAAATCTCCGATTGGTTGTGAAGATTGCGATGGAGTACCGTAAGGCCCATAAAAATGTTCTCGATCTTATTCAAGAAGGGAATCTTGGCCTAATGAAGGCCGTCTCGAAGTTCGATCCCACCAAAGGGGCTAAGCTTTCGTATTATGCCAGTTGGTGGATTAAGTCTTATATTTTAAAGTTTATTCTCGATAATTTCAGACTTGTTAAAATCGGAACAACAGCTGAGCAAAAGAAACTCTTTTATAACTTGATTCGAGAAAGAGATCGCTTGATGGCGCAAGGGATTGAACCGACGCCAAAGCTTATATCTGAAAAGCTTGATGTTTCCGAGAGTTCGGTCATTGAGATGGAAAAAAGGCTTGGACCTGGCTCAGGGGATGTGAGTCTCGATCGTCCTCAGTTTGATGGAGAGGACGGGCCCAGCCTTCATAATATTCTCACTTCAGAGGATAATCCGGTTGAGGAAGAGGTCGAGCTCCAGCAGAACCTTGATATTTTAAAGGACAACCTGAAAGACTTTATGAAAGATCTGAATAAGAGAGATCGGTATATCTTCCAGCAAAGACTGCTTGAAGAGGTCCCTCCTTCGCTTCAGTCCATCGCTGATGAGTACGGGGTTTCTCGTGAGAGAATCCGACAAATCGAGGCCCGTCTTCTCGATAAATTAAAAGTTTACATGCAGGATCATCTGCGTTAATTTCTCCGTAAATTTATACCCTCTACTTGGTTTTAATTGCCTGCGTCAATTTTTACTCAGTTTAGGGCGAAGGAGAAAAAATGTTAACGCAAGAAAAGACAAATGAAATTGTTAAGAAGTATGGAAAAACTGAAAAAGATTCAGGTTCTCCAGAAGTACAAATCGCTCTTATGACAGAGAGAATTAAGTATCTTACTCCACACTTTGCTGATCACAAGCACGATCACCACTCCAAAAGAGGAATGATGAAGTTAATTGGTCAACGAAGAAGAATGCTTCGCTACCTTCAGAGTAAAGACGAAGCAAGATACACGACTCTGATTAAAGAGCTTGGTCTTAGAAAGTAAAAAGTGTTAAGGGCTTGCCTTCTACGGCAAGCCTTTTATTATAAGAACGTGGGGAGTTTTAAAAGATACATAGGTTTTTAAGCATCAGTTTAGAAATCGATATATCTTTTAAAATTAAAAGTTCCCATACATTTATTAAGTAAGCAGTTTCCTTGGTGGAAACAAAAAGAGGTTAAAGATGCTTTACGAAAAAAAAGAATTTACCGTCGATTACGGTGGTAAAGAAGTTACGCTTGAGACTGGAAGACTGGCCAAGCAAACAGATGGTTGCGTGCTTGTCACTTGTGGCGGGACTCAGGTTTTAGTAACAGTTTGTTCTGCTAAAGAAGCAGCAGACGGACAAGACTTTTTTCCACTTCTTGTGGATTACAAAGAAAAGTATTACGCCGGAGGGAAATTCCTCGGTGGTTATATGAAAAGAGAAGGACGACCTTCGACGGCTGAAATTCTCCTCATGAGAATGATCGATCGACCTTTCCGTCCAATGTTTCCTGCTGGTTATTATAATGAAACAATTATTATGGCCCAGGTTATCTCTTACGATCCTGATAACAACCCTGAAATCCTTGCGGGGTGTGGAGCGGCAGCCGCTTTAAGAATTTCTGATGTTCCTTTTGATGCCTCAGCAGGTTTCTGTAAGGTTGGATACAAAGATGGAAACTATCTTCTCAATCCAAGTGCTGCTGAACTTGAAAATTCTGAGCTTGATATGATTGTTGCTGCGAAAGATGATGCGATTCTTATGGTTGAAGGTGAAGCTCATGAGTTAAGCGAAGAAGTTATGCTAGGAGCGATTAACTTTGCTCACGAAAATATCAAAAAATTCTGTGCGGTTCTTGATAAAATGAAAGCTGAAGTTGGGAAGCCAACTCGTGAGTACACTACTGTGACTCCTCCAAGTTCAATCATTGATGCCGTTAAAAACAATTACAGAGATGATGCTCGAAAATGTATTGCTATCAATGACAAGATGGAAAGAAACGCAGCTGTTTCTGCTCTTGTGAAAAAAGTAGCAGAAGATATGAAAGCAGATCCCGCTAAGTTTACACTCGATGAAACGGCAAACTTTAAGAAGCTTGCTTACACCGGTGTAGATGATCTTATGTACGACATGATGAGAACAGATATCCTTGCCGAAGAAAGAAGAATCGGAGGAAGAGGCTTAACAGAAATTCGAGAAATCATGACTGAAAAGAACGTTCTTAAGCGGGCTCACGGTTCGGCCCTTTTCACTAGAGGGGAAACACAAGTTATGGGTGTTGCGACTCTTGGTGGAAAAGAAGGGGATCAAATGCAAGATAGTCTTGGCGGTCTAAACTACGATAAGTTTTACCTCCATTATACCTTTGCTCCTTTCTGTGTGGGGGAAGCCCGTGGATACCGAGGTGTTGGCCGTCGAGAAATCGGTCACGGAAACCTTGCTGAGCGTGCGCTTAAAAATATTATCCAAGCCGACGAGAATTTCCCGTACACTATCAGAGTGAACTGTGAAGTCCTCGAATCTAACGGATCATCTTCAATGGGATCTGTTTGTTCAGGCTCAATGGCACTTATGGATGCCGGTGTTCCGATGAAAGGACCTGTTGCAGGAATCGCGATGGGACTTATTAAGGACGGCGATAATTATAAAATCCTTTCAGATATCCTCGGTGATGAAGATCATCTCGGTGATATGGACTTTAAAGTTGCTGGTACCGCAGATGGAATCACGGCCATTCAAATGGACATCAAGATCGCAGGTCTTACAGAAGACATTTTAAAGTCGGCCATGACTCAAGCGAAAGAAGGACGTCTTCATATTCTTGGTGAGATGGCGAAAACCATTTCAACATCGAATACTGGAACAAAAGATCATGCTCCTAAAATTGAGACGATCAAAATTGATCCAGATAAAATCGGTGCTCTTATTGGTCCAGGTGGGAAAAACATCAAAGCCACTCAAGAGACATATAAAGTAACAGTTGAAGTGACAGAAGATGGAACAGTTAAAGTTCTTGGTGCTGGTTCTGAAGCTGATATCGCTGGAGCTATCGCTAATATTGATCTTTCAATCAATGGTCCAAAAATTGGAACAGACTATGATTCAGTTGTTGTGACAATTAAGGAATATGGTGCCTTTGTTGATATCGCTCCAGGAGTGAGTGGTCTGCTTCACGTATCTGAAATCGCTGATGAAAGAGTTAAAGATGTTAATGAGTACTTAAGCGAAGGCGATAAAGTCACAGTTAACGTTCTTGATGTTGACCGATTTGGAAAAGTGAAACTTTCTGCGAAAGCTTCTAAAAACGGACCTTTAAAGAAGAAAGATGGCAAATAGAGTTAAAACTAAAATAAAAACTTTACCGCACTTTGATGCTGAACTCGGACTTCCATTTTATGGAAGTACCGAGGCAGCTGGTGCTGACATTAAAGCTTGTTTTGAAGACAAAGGAAGTATTACATTACAACCTTTTGAAAGAGTTCTCGTGCCAACAGGTCTTTCATTTGAAATCCCTAAAGGGTATGAAGTTCAGGTGAGACCCCGATCGGGATTAAGTCTCAAAACAGGTTTGATGGTAGTGAATTCTCCAGGAACAATCGATTCAGATTATCGGGGAGAAGTTAAGGTCATTGTTGCTAATATTTCTGATCGGATTGAGACCATAGAACACGGTACGCGAATTGCTCAACTCTTAATTGCACCTGTTCACCAAATTGAATGGGTAGAAGTTGAAGATCTCAACGAAACTCAAAGAGGTGAAGGTGGTTTTGGTTCAACGGGTACAAAGGAATTGAGGTCATAGATGGATTTAAAACTTCCCTATAGAGCTGGACAATCAAAGGCCGATGCCTATTCTGCTGTTCGAGGAGTAATCACTCCTGAACTGATGGCCAAATTTAAAG
>JAUHYH010000082.1 GCA_030426585.1 Bacteriovoracia bacterium | reverse complement strand
TCCCTGAGAGAGGGACCATCACGATATCAAACGGGGGTTTGTCGATCCACTTCACTGAACCGAGGTTCAAACGCCCGGTTTCCTTATTGAAGGTTCCTTCCATCGCATACTTTCCATCAAACTTTTGACCTTGAATGCTATAGAAGTGAAAGACGGCCTTTAAGCTGTGAACAACTTTCACTGGAGTCGGTTTTGGTTTCGGAGTTTCAATCTTTTTCTCAACCTTAGGTTCCGCAACCGGAGTCGGCGGAGGAGTGACTTCTTTTTGCTGAAGTAATGAAACAAAGACCATGACAAATAATAGATCTAACAATGAGGTCAGCTGAACGGCTGACTTTTTAGAGCGTTTAAACTGACTATCCATTAGAAGAAACACTCACGTCGGTAATAATTTTTTTAAAGTTCGTACTTTCGTTAATAACTCTTTCAACCTTGGGCCAAAGAATACTTTCAATCACCATGAACACAATTGAAAAAGAAATTCCTAAGATCGTTGTATCCATCGCAAGTACAAAAGCATTGGATAGAGTTGAGACATCAATCTTTCCCCCTTGAACGGCGCTTTGAGCGATCGCAAGAATGGTCCCGAGGATTCCAAGCAGAGGAAATACCTGAACCAAGGTACTCATAACTGAAGTATAGATTTCGATTTTTGTGTGCCGAGTATAGAGGGGTCTTTTAGAGATATTCTTCGCATTCTTAGCAAACTCATATTTGACACTAGGATCTTGAGTGACTTTTCTTCGAATAAAATCCAGCGCTGCTTGAATTCTTTCATTAATGGTTTGCTCAGAATCTTTATCAGGAGCATCGGTAAAACCTTTCATCAAGTTGTCGCAGACATCTGAAAGAATGGTTTCATGTTTCTTTGAGAGCAGAGTAATCATTATAATGAGTACAACTTCGATAGCTGCAAAAAGAAAAATAATCACGAAAATATTTTCAGTGATAAAAGAAAAAAGGCTCTGAATTACTGACCCATCCATGTGTCGCTCCAAGTACGTTTGATTTATCTAAATGATAGGGAAAAGGCTTAAGTTCGTCTAACCAAGTGAGCTTGGTACTTAGAATACCTGTCAAAAAATGTCAGAAAAAAGATTGGACAAGCACAACCATTAAGTCTATTTTATCCAGCGATGAATCATTTAGTTCAATTTTTCCATTCAGTTTCAATTCTTTGGTGGCGTTCCGCCGCTTAAATTCTTTTTTGTCCTTTAAATTTACTTATTAACTTTATTCAACTGGAGAGTTGAAATGAAAACTGAAATCTATGCGCCTTTTTCGCATAAGCAGGACTTAGTGTACCTGCCCTTAGTAGCGAGACCGACACCAGCTTATCAACTGGAGAATCTTGGAAAGAGACTGGGTCATCCAAATTTGTTCATCAAACGTGAAGATAAGACCAGTGACTTCTACGGAGGGAACAAAGTCAGAAATCTTGAATTTGTTTTAGGACATGCTGTAGCTCAAGGTTACAAGGAACTCATTACTCCTGTGCCCTTAGGTTCGAACTTTACGGCGGCCCTTTCAAGCGAATCACAACGAATAGGTTTGAAATGTCACCTGGCCCAATTCAAAGCTCAAGTGAATCCTCAAATTGAAGCGATCAATGATTTCTGTCTTGATCATGGAGCAGAGATGGATCTAAACACGGGAATAATGGGCCCAGTGAAAGCATTGCTGAAAACCGGCAGGGGAGTCATCAGTAAAAAAATGCTTTATGTTCCCGCAGGGGCCTCAAATGTTTTAGGAGCAGCCGGGCACGCCAAAGCTTTTCTTGAATTTTCAAAACAGGGGATCACTCCTGATTATATTGTGGTGGGTATTGGAACTTGTGGGACAACCGCAGGGATTTTAGCAGGGATCAAACTCGCAGGGCTTGATACGAAAGTCATAGGAGTTCGTTGCGCCCATCCCATTGTTTGTAACCCTCGAAGAGTGATAGCCATGGCCAATGGTGTTTTGAAACTCACTCAGTCTCAAGCCAAAGTCACTCAAAAGGATTTTCAAATCGTTGATCTTCACGTGAAGCATAGTTATGGCGTTGTGGCCCAAGGGTCTGCAACTGCTATGAAAGTTTTTGAACACGAAGAAGAGCTTCATCTTGATTCGACTTACACAGCAAAAGTCGCGATTTTTCTGATGGAGCAATTTAAGAATCAGCAGTTTCGAGGAAAGAAGGTTCTGTATTGGCATACGTATTCTAATAAAGCGTTTACTTGGGATTATGAACTTATAAAAAATACGGAAATACAATGAATACAATACAATTAGAAACTCTCTCTTTGATCTCTTTACTGGCCTTCTGTGTGATAGGTGCCTTTGATGGTGTCTATTATCATTATTACAAATACCGACTTCATCAATATGAAGAAACCAAGCTAGAACATTATATTCATGGGGCGAGGGGAGTGATCTTCTCGCCCATCGCTTTGCTCTTTTTTGTCTTCGACAGCAAAGGAGTTTTACTTCTCCTTGGTCTCACTCTTTTGTTTGTCGATTTGATTCTAGAGGTGATCGATATCTTGGTTGAAAAGAAATCACGCGAAAATCTTGGAGGGATCTCTCCTGGGGAAACCTTATGCCATGTGTTTGCGACGGGATGTCGGTTACTGGCACTGGGTTTTATCATTAGTACCAAACCCATGGAGTCTTTTACCACAATAGACTTAAGTTTTGATTTGATGAGACCCAGTCTTCTTTTGTTTGTGGGATTGTGTTTTAGCGTTTTATCACTGACAGGAGGAGCAATGCACTTTTTACCAAGGAAGGTGAGAAGTGCATTAGTCCAAAGTAAGGGTGCCTCTATATTTTGACGGTTTAGAGTAACTGAAAAAAAACTTTTCACCCTATAAACAAAGGGTTTTTTTACAGTCTTTAAAGCTATGTTAGGATTTTTACAACTTCATAGGAGAGAATTTCATGAAAGAAATTATGCTAATCTTACTTTCCTCCCTTGCATTAACTGGTTGCAATTCAAATGTTTTTTTAGAACAGGGAAGCATTGGTAGTACTCAAGAAGCCAATATTGCTGAAAACCAAGAAGAGGTTGATCCCGATATTGTTCAAAGCCAATCTTACGATCCTGATAATCCAGATTGCTATGACCCAGATAATCCGGCTTGTTATGATGATTCTTATGGTTCACCGATCGATAATAATTTAGACGATGATGTTGTGATTATTATTGAAGATGATCCGGTCAATGAAGATGATGTTGATGAATGTGATAAGCAAGAACAGTTACCTGAAGGGAGAGCTTGTCTTGTATTCAAGGACTCTTTTGAAAGAACGAATATTACGGGAGATAACGTCTTTAACTGGGATGTTGTTGTTATGGATAACAAGTTGAATATTTCAAATATCGACGCAAAGATTGAAGATTCAAATCACCTAGGTCCTGTTATGGATGGCGATAAGGCGATTATGTTTCGAGGGCGTGCAGGAGGGTCAACGCATGAAATCTACCTAGTCTCTCGAAAAATGGACTTACAAGATTATGACAAACTCTATATCCAATATCGTTATGTTCCTATTGGTTTAGAAATTGATCCTATCTTTTTATCTATTGCGAAAGTAAATGTTCCTGAAAGTATTAGGGTTGATGTTTGTGATGCTCCAGATTCTGATTGTGGTTTAGTAAATAGCTCAGATCGGTTGGCAGGCTTAAGAGATCATAATACTTGGATCAAATATTATAATAACACCTTAGAGAGAGGAGAAGGGCTTAATATTCGAAACTATGTCGAGCAGGATTGGAAACTTGGTCAGGTGGTTATTGATTTAAACCAATACCCAGAGAGGAAGGCTGAGTTTGTTTTTAAAATTACGGCCGCTATGGATGAAGGCTATTTTGGGAATAATCACAATAACTTGATGGAAGACGGTATTATCTTTGATGACATCGCGGTCTTAGCGGTTAATGGTGATTGTATTATTGAAGACGATGAGATTTAGATAACTGATTAAAGAAGTCAACTCTTTAAGGTTTAACGCTTTTGGGTCGATATAAGATACGATAATAATCGAATCTAGTATTGGATAAATATTTATGTCCCCAAAAAAGTTAAAGAGCTTTACTTCTGATCTAGAAAACGATCCCAAAGAATTACTAGAATATTTAAATCTTGCCTTAGAGGGTGCAAACCTAGGGATTTGGGATTGGTATCTTGAAGATAATTCAGTCAAATTTGATCGTCGATGGGCCGAGATGCTAGGGCTTGATTACGAAAGTATTGATATGGAATTGTCGACTTGGGAAAGTCGTGTTCACCCAGACGATTTAGAAAGTTGCTATGCAGACATTAAAGCTTACATGGATGGGAAAACAGATCATTATGAAAATATTCACCGAATGAAGCATGCAGATGGGCATTGGGTTTATATCCTCGATCGTGGGCGATTTTCTGGTTGGAATGAAGAAGGGAAGCCGACACGGTTTACTGGCACTCACTTTGATATTACAAATTCAGAACGTTATCGAAAGAAGCTCTCTCTTTTCTTTGAAAACTCACCTTTTGGCTATGCCTTTTGTGATATGGATGGAAACTTACTCGAAGTTAACCGTCGCTATGAAGAAATCACAGGCTATTCATTCAAAGAGCTTCAAGAGATTCGTTATTGGGATATCACGCCTAAGAAGTATAAAGCTGATGAAGAAGAGCAGCTTAAGTTTTTACAAGCAACAGGACGGTATGGTCCTTATCGAAAAGAGTATATACAAAAAAATGGAAATCTCATTCCTGTAGAACTCAATGGTTTTGTCATTGAGGATTATGATGGAGTCACTGGAATATGGTCTACGATAGAAGATTTAACTGATAAGAAAAAACTTGAAGATGAAGTTATGAGAAGTTCTAAGTTAGCTTCACTGGGCGTACTCGCTGCGGGAGTTGCTCATGAAATTAATAATCCTTTAACAATTATTAAAGGGTATCTTACGAAGATGCGTAAGGAGTTTGGAGGGAACAAAAACCTAATAGAATCTTCTGAAAGAATTGACTACGCAATTGATAGAATTGTGAAAATTGTTTCTGGGTTAAGGTATTTTGCTCACGATGATTTAGCAAACTCGACAATCTTTGACGCTGTAGAGTTCTTGAAAGGGTTAGTAAAAGATACAAATGAAATTTTTCCGGATGATGAAATTGATTTTGATGTAAAAATTAATGATGACGCTCCTTTTATAATAAAAGGGGTTGAAGGCAAACTAAATCAAGTAATCAGCAATATTCTTAATAATGCGAAGGATGCTACAATTGGTTGTAAAGATAGAAAAATTTCTTTAGAAACTTCATTAAATGAAGGAAATTTGATTATAAGTATCAAAGATAATGGACACGGAATTGCTAAAGAGAATCTAGAGAGAATATTCGATCCTTTTTTTACAACTAAAGATGTGGATAAAGGAACTGGAATTGGACTTTATATTTCTCATAATATTATAAAAGAACTAGGTGGGACGATTTCCGTTTCAAGTGAATTTGGCAAGGGAACTGAGTTCCAGATACATTTGAATAAAACGGGACTTACAACCGACTCTTTAGAGCCTATAAAAGATGGAGTTTTGAAATCGGTTAAATCGGAATTGTGTAAAAACGTGATGGTTGTTGATGACGAGCAAGATATTAGGGATTTATTAACTGTGATGTTAGAAGATCTCGATTTCAGAATAGAGACTTTTAAAAACGGACGAGAAGCATTCGATGCGTATCAGAAGAATCCAAATTCTTATGATCTTATTATCTCAGATATAAAAATGCCGGAAATGACAGGTCCAGAACTTTTAAAGAAATTGAGAGCTCATGATTCCAGCTATTCTCCTAAAGTTGTTTTCATTACCGGTGGTGTGAAACTAGACCTAAGAAGGTTTAATGGTGTCGATGATGACTTTGTTGATGGTTTTTTGTATAAACCATTTGGTCTAAAAGATATTGTAGATATTATTGATAGAATATTTCCTGAGAAAGAAATTGACCGGAAGGCAAGTTAACGGGCCTAGCTCTGTCTTTTTCGTCTAAGTTTCTGATAACTCTCAATCAATCGCTGATGTTTATCAAGGCCTTCTAATTGCATATTGGTTGGTGTGAGACCATAAAACTTTAGCTCTCCCGAAACGGTCTGAGTCACAGGAGTCATAAGCTCACCATACATACGAGTGAGGTTGGGAAGATAATCCTCAAAATCTAGGTCTTCATCCAGAGTAATATCAAGAACGATATTGAGGGCCTGGAAGAACGTCTTTCTTTCAGTGAGATTATCATTAAATGTTGTGAGCATTTCAACCAGCATTTTGGCTTCATCATAATTTTGAAGAGCTAGATAAGTGAGTGCTTTGAGTTCACCAATAGTGAGTTGACCCCAAACGGAGTTTTCATCAAAGGCAATCCCAATGAGTTCAGAGACGGGCTTATAATTATCTTCTTCACTTTCCTCAAGACGAGCGACGAGGTCTTCAAGTTTCTCATTATCGAGAGCATGAAGATTTAAAATATCTTCTCTGAAATTAAGGGCTTGATTATGATTATCCCAAACCAGATCTTCTACCTGATAGATCTCTGAATATCCGGGAACAAGAATACGGCAGGCCGATGCCCCTAGGTCCTCATAGTCAGCAATATAAACTTCTTTTTCAATCTCCTCAAAAATTTTCATCAAGTGATCGTATTCTTTTTCAGTGGTTCCAGAGAAATTCCAGTCGACGAATTCATAGTCAGATTTTTCACTGAAAAACTTCCAAGAAATAACACCCGTAGAATCGATAAAGTGATCAATGATATTATTATGTTCAGTTACGCTGAAGGAGTTAAAGGTTGGAGGAGGAAGATCTTTAAGCCCCTCAAAGCTTCGGCCTTGTAATAATTCAGTCAGACTTCTCTCAAGGGCGACTTCAAAATTGGGATGGGCCCCAAAAGAAGCAAACACACCACCGGTCTCTGGAATCATTAAGCTCACACACATCACGGGAAAACGACCACCCAGGGAAGCGTCTTTGACGATAACAGGGAACCCTTTTTCTTCTAATTTATTAATTCCCTCCATGATGGTGGGGAATCTCTCAAGAACATTTTTAGGAACTGTAGGAAGTGTGATCTCTTCAGTGATAATTTGATTTTTTACCGCCCGTTCAAAAATTTCTGAAAGGCATTGAACACGGGCTTCGTACTTGGTATTTCCTGCACTCATCCCGTTACTCACAAATAAATTACCGATGAGGTTTACCGGGATATAAACTTGTTCTTTATCAGATTGTCGTTCGAAGGGAAGGGCGCATATTCCTCTGTCGGTATTACCCGAATTGGTATCGACTAAGTGATCAAGTGTGAGTTGTCCTTCAGGATTATAAATTTCCCAAAGTTTGGTGTCCATCAGACCTTCAGCACTCTTGAACCATTTCTCATTAGGGTAGTGAACAAAATCTTCTTTAGAGATCTCTTCTCCAAGAAAGTAATCATTATAAAAATAATTATTACTAATACGTTCAATATATTCCCCAAGAGCTGAACAGAGAGCAGCGTCTTTCGTCGCTCCCTTCCCATTGGTGTAACACATGGGAGAGTCCGCATCCCTAATATGGACTGACCAAACATGGGGAACGATATTTCTCCAAGAAGCAATTTCAAGATTGATTCCTAGATCAGCAATCAATGCTGTCATGGTTGCAATCGTTTCTTCGAGAGAGGCATCCTTTCCAGGAATCATGGTTTTTGTATTACTTGTTTCGTAATCAAGACCGGCATCTTTGCCAAGAGTCGTTTTTGCTTCAATGATAAATTCAGGAGAATTTTGAATCACTCTTTTAACGGTACAGCGATCCATTGCTGCGATCATTCCTTTGCGATCTTTGTCAGAGATACTTTCAGGAATTTCAATTTGAATTTTGATTGTTTGCTTGTAGCGATTTTCAGGATCGATAATATTATTTTGAACTAAGTTAATATCGTCAGTAGGGATGTCGCGAGCATTACAATAAACCTTAACGAAGTAGGCGGCACACATGGCCGAAGAGGCGAGAAAGTAATCATAGGGACCCGGGGCAGTTCCATCACCTTTATAGCGAACCGGTTGGTCTGAGATGACCGAGAAGTCATCAAACAGGGCCTCAAGTTTTAAATTATCAAGATAACGGACATTCACTTTCATATGTCCGGAAATTAGCAGTTTCGGATCAACAGGTAAATCAGACCTTAAAGCATGGTGATATTTACATTGTATCAATCATACGTTGCGGCGCATTATTTCTTGTGATATTTAACTCCTGTTTATTTATTCATTTAAGGAGAAAAAATGAGAAAGTTTGCTATCGCACTATCTTTAATTTCTAGCACTGTCCTAGCTAATCCTAATTGTCCTGAAATAGAAGGGATTTATCGTTGTGAAAACACAGACTCAGAAGAGACTTATATCACTAACGAAAAATTAGAATATGGAACTGATGCTAAGGGCTTCTATCTAATGACGACCGATCTTGATCTTGAAGAGGCTATTAACAATGGATTAACCGATGAAACAAGTGCCTCTAATAAGGTTTATATTGGAATCCAAGATACTGTGGACGAGGAGGGATTTAGCTATAGTTATCTAGCTCAATGTCATGATCGTTTAAAAATTTCTGTTGATGGAACAATTTCTGCTCCTGACGGATCTTATAGGTTAGATGGTGAAATTACAAAAAATGATTCGGGATATACTTCTATAACTCGTGTCGATGGTTTTACTAATACAGTTTCAAAGTGCTCTAAGTAATAAATTTCTAATAGCCTGGTCGTTAAGACCAGGCCTTACTTATCGTAATAGACACTTCCTTCTATTTATAATTAAAAATACAGGAAACTTTATAATCTTAACTAGTCTATTTATTAATGAGTTCTCTCCGTGTATAAACACCCTATGGAATTAAATGTCTCAAAGGCTCAAAATGATCTGATGGATCATCCGATGTACCGCAAACTCAACTCACTTGAGAACATCAAAATTTTCATGAAATATCATGTCTTTGCGGTTTGGGACTTTATGTCTCTTTTAAAATCTCTTCAAAGAGAAATTACTTGTGTTGAACTTCCCTGGACCGATTCTTCCTATGACCCGGAATTAATCCAATTGATCAATGAAATTGTTCTTGGGGAGGAGTCTGATCAAGATCATGAAGGGAACGTGATGAGCCACTTCGCGCTTTACCTCAAAGCGATGAAAGAAATCGGCGCGGATACGGAACTAATTGATCAATTTTTAAAAGATTTTAATTTTGAAATTTTACCAACTGAAATTAAAGAGATTACTGCTTTCCACTTAAACCTCGCAATGAATGGAAAGGTTCATGAAGTTGCGTCTTCATTTTTCTTTGGTCGTGAAAAACTCATTCCAGAGATGTTCGATTCGATTGTCAGTGTTCTTAAAGATTCTGAGGTCTCTTGCCCGAGTCTGATTTACTATCTTGAACGACATATAGAAGTGGATAGTGAAGATCATGGTCCCAAGGCGCTTAAGTGCTTAAAGGGATTAATGGATACGGAACTTAAAAAAGAAGAAGTAGAAAGTACGGCCTTGAGGTCATTAACTATGCGTAATCGTCTCTGGGACTTCATTCTTTCTGAGATGAGCGTCTAGCTTCTTTCTCTCCTATGTTTTTTTGTGTAGCCTTTTAGAAAGGATTACATGATGAAAATAATAATTGTTTTATTAATTCTCTTTAGTTGTGACAGTTCAAAAAAGACAAAACCAGAAATAATCACACCGACCGGTGATCAAACAGAAGCTAAGATTAAAAAATTGGTAGAACCTTTAGGGGTTAAGATAATTGATATTGTTAAAAGAGAGGATCGAGTGTTTGTTGGGGTTAAAGATCTAACAAAGAAAACGATCACTGTTTATGAGTATGCAGAACCGACAACTTCGATTTCAAAAGTGGTAGACGTACCACCTATTAAATTATTCTTTGAAGATGAAAAACCTGATGTTGAGAATATTAGTGATTTGGACCTTGGGTTTGTAAGGAAGAATCTCTTGGCGGTTACTATTGAGCATTCTTCCGATGGTTTTGAAATTGATCCGGTTCAAACAATTTTCTATGATATAGATGAAGCTTCAACATATAAAGTTCTTGGAACAACTCCAGGTAAACTCTATGCTTATACGGCCGAAAAGAAACATTCACTGATTCTTTTTGATTATGTTGATATGGAACGCTCAAGCCCTGATATGATTAATCATGTAGTTGAGATTGATTATGCTGATAACAAGTTAACTTTAACTTGTGGTAAGAAGAAATTGTCAGCGGATGATATTAACAAAATCCCTGATCATAAACTTAGAGAAATTTATATTACTAATTGTTAGGTGTCATAAATGCAGAAGTTCATATTATTTTCTTTGTTTTTCTTAAGTTTTAATTCGTTTGCTGTCATTATTGGATCTAATGATCTAAGACCCGTAAATTCTCCAATAACTCCTTTAAAGGTAAAGGAACTTGCAAAGAGTGTAGGGCATGTTAAAACATCTTTAATCTTCCCAAGTAAGTGTTCAGGATTTCTAGTGTCAGAGTCTTTATTTTTAACAACAA
>JAUHYH010000081.1 GCA_030426585.1 Bacteriovoracia bacterium | reverse complement strand
CAATGAATACGAGGAAGTTGATTTCTTTGATAGAGAGCGATTCTATGAATTTGACGAGGATTCGATCCATACCTTCAGGAAAAGTATTAAGCCAAAGCTTCCTATAAAAGTAGAGAAAGACGACTTTGAAGAGGCACTTCTTAAGACGCTTGATCGTAATGTTCAAAATAGGGCCCGTCCTTTAATCAGGGCAATCGTAAGCCTTTGTGAAAAATATAAAGTTGACCCTTATTGGGTGACGGCAATGGTCTGGACTGAAAGCCATTTCAAAATCAATGCTAGAAGTAGAGTTGGGGCGAACGGGCTTATGCAAGTAATGCCTTCAACGCAAAAATTTTTAAAATCAAAAATGCAGAAGAAAGGGATTGAACTGGATTCTGAAAATCTCGGACAAGTTCTTGCGCTTTCAAATGGCTATTGGAATCAAGACCTTCCAACCTTCAAAAAAGTTTTACTCAATCTAGAGTTGGGAATCTTTTATATTCAGTATTTAAATAAAAAATTTAATAACTCGAGCCATGCGACGGTTGCCTATAATATGGGACCAAGTTGGGTTAAGAGAAGCTTGAGAAGTAATAAAAAAGTCGGAAGCAAAAGAAATATTTACTTAAACAAGGTAAAGCGAAATTACGCGAAACTTGCTGAAGCCGACAGACACTTGTACATGACTGTTGCTATGAACTAATCGATCCGATCAGTGGTGCGAATGACACCGTGGTCGTTGAAGAATAGCTGCCCGTATTTCTGCTTGCGGGTGATTTGGGAGGGGACTGAAGCTCCCAGGAGACGATCCATGAAGGTGTCTTCTGGGATTTTCATTCCGGTCACATTATTCAACATGTCCATATATCCACTTGAGTTATCTCTTAAATCAATAAGACCTGATGTATGTTCTCTAAGTTCTCTCGCGGTAAACCACAGCTTTGCAAACTCACTATTAATGTTAGTCGTTAGGCGATGGCTCCAATAAGTGTGCTTGAAAGAATCGACTTTGGGATCTGCAATATCTATGGGCTTCCCTATATAATCTTTTTTATAAATTTCTTTTGTCTTGGAAAGAGCGAAATAGGACTCGAAAGCGACATAATAAGACTGCTTTGGGTATTTCTCTAGAAGTTGCTTTTCAAGCGGTGTTAAATCTTTCAAAAACCTCTTTTTTAAAACTTCTGTTTTAGCGATGAATTCAGCAACGGGATGTTTTCGTTGAATGACCTCTAAGGCTTCTAGATTGATTGTTCGATCTTCGTCTCTAAGCTTGAGATAAACGCCATGCTCTTTATAAGTCTCTTCTATTAAATTGATGTTGTATTCGTAGTTACTTTTGATGAACTCTAGGACGTCATCCTGAGCAAATGTTGATATTGAGAATAGAAGAAAAAGCCACAGTGTTTTCATCGAGACGCACCATAGCATAGTTTAGGGTTTGGATCTTAAAATAGGGTGAAAAATACAGGGTTTAGAGTTTTAGAGTAATTAGGGTGGAGATAAGGCCCATAGAGATTGCGAGCATGACCCCAAGCTTAACTGTTAGCTGCAGGGAGAGCCTATTAATTTTATGATCTAAATTCTCTTCCAGTTTATCAAAGCGATGGTAAACTTCAGTTTTGAAATGTTCGAAATCAGACCTCAGGCTTTGAAAATCTGTGTTTCTAAACCTTTCCAGGTCTGACTTAGAAACCATGTTGAATTCAATCATTTGCATAAACATCCTTACGAGAATTTCGGCTTGTTCTCTCTCAAACCCGTTCTCTTCTAGGCTTTTAGTATACTTTAAAGCATTAAACATTTCAGCTCCTTTTTATTCATGTCAAATTACATGCAAAAAGGAGGTGCATTTTCAATTATCTAAATCTTTGAATTCATTTAAGTAAGTTTTGAAAAATAAGAGTTAATAAAAAAAGCCGAGAAAATATTTTCCTCGGCTTTTTTTATTATGAGTTCTGTTGAGCAAGGCTTCTTAAGTTACCTAGTGGTTTATTCACCTATCGTGATAACCTGAACAGCATTTGAACCCTCTTTTTCGTTGTTCAATGGTAGAACTGCGCTATCGTCGCTATAAAGAACTTTGCATGTATTAGCATCAATAATCGAATAGGCTATATGTGTCTCTTTTGGAAGTCCTGAGTTAAACGTAGGCTTTACTTTATAAGTTGCATAGCATTTTACTCTAGATGAAACAAGTTGATCATCTTTATAACTTTTCTGTACACCTGATACCATGTACATTACATCTTTCTCATCAATCTCTCCTAGACCTTCATTCTCAAACAAAAAAACACTTTCTAGGCAAACTTCTTTCATTTTTTCTTGAGTACACTCGTTCGCAAAAACAGAAATATTTCCTAATACTAATAATCCAATTAATAATTTTCTCATCATTATTCTCCAAATTTTGTGGTCATAAACCAAATGTTTAAACTTCGATCTATGATCATAATTTCTTAACGATTTTAAATACGGGGCATGTTATCATGCCGTGCGCAATTCACAAGAAACTTTGTTAAAAATACAGGGTTAAAAAACTGTGTTATATCAAGGATATGGATAAAATCACCAATGTGATCGCAATTGACGGGCCTTCAGGGACCGGTAAGTCCTCTATTACTAAGGCGATTGCTAAGAAATATAACTTTTTTCACGTGAATAGCGGATCGCTGTTCAGAGCACTGGCCCTCTATATTAATGAGAAATTTGACCTCGAAGAGATTCTTAGGAAAACCCCTGATGAAGTTTATGAGCTTTTGAAAACCATCAAGGTGGATTACCAGAAAATCCCTATCTTTATTGTGGCCCTCGATGGTGAAGATTATTCTGAGCGACTGTATTCTCATGAGGTTTCGGATTTGACCTCTAAGGTTTCAGGGCATGCAGGGGTTCGACGAAAGGTGGATCAAACTCAGAGAGAGATTGTGGCAAAGTCTGAGATGGTTTGCTTGGTAGAAGGGAGAGATATTGGAACCGTGGTTTTTCCTGATGCTCGCTTAAAATTCTTTTTGACCGCGAGTGCTGAAGTTCGAGGGCAGCGTCGATTCGATCAACTAAAAGATAAAGACAAACTTGGAGATCTTTCCCTTGATCAAATCATCAAAGACATTGAAGAAAGAGATGAGCGGGATTCCACTCGAGTCATTGCGCCTTTAAAAAAGGCAGATGATGCTATTGAAATAGATACGACGAAACTAAACTTTGACGAAGTCATGAGTCAGTTTGAAAATATAATAGAAGATAAAATGAAGGATGTTTTATGATTGATAGCAAACGCTTGCTTTCGATTCTTGATAAATTTGAAGAGATTAATGGGATCGCTGTTGTTGGTGATGTCGGCGTTGATAAATACACCTCTGGAAATGTTGAAAGGATTTCTCCTGAAGCGCCTGTTCCCGTGATTGAAGTCACGAAGGAATGGACGAAATTAGGTCTTGCTGCCAACGTCTCGGATAACTTGGTAGATCTTGGTATTGCTTCAACTCTTTTTGGGGTGATTGGAAAAGATAATCACGGGCATATCTTTGAAGGGCTTCTTAAAGAACGGGGTCTAAACACGAAGGGACTGGTTCATAGTTCAGAGCGTTTAACGACTTTTAAAGAGCGTGTCGTTGCAGGTCCCCAACAAATCTGTCGAATTGATTACGAAACTCAAAAAGAAATGGATGAAAAATCCAAAGATGCTCTCCTTGAAAAACTGCATAAGCAGCTCCCTTCATTTGGCGGGATTATTCTTGAAGATTATGGGAAAGGTCTGTTTGATGAACGATTCACTCAAGAAGTGATTGCTCTTGGTAGAAGAAATAAAGTTCTTATAACGGTTGATCCTTCTAGGAAAAACCCTGCTTCTTGGTATAAAGGAGCAACGCTTTTTAAACCAAATTATAAAGAAGCTTGTATTATTATGGATCAATTGGGTTATCGGGAAGAGAGAAAGCCTGAAAAAATCTGTGAAATTCTTATTGATGAACTCGATTTTGAAAATGTTGTTGTTACGCTTGGGGCGGAGGGAATGGTTTCTCTTTCTAAAGATTCCAAACCTCAAAGAATCCCAACCATTGCAAGAGACGTCTATGATGTTTCCGGTGCAGGGGATACTTCTATTGCCGTCCTTACAGCCGCTTTATTAAGTGGGGCTAATCTTGAAGAGGCGATCTGGACAGCCAACCTTGCTGCTGGAGTTGTTGTGGCCAAGAAAGGAACAGCGACAACGACAGTTGATGAAATTAAAGGGTATTTCAATAAACTGCAATGAGTGAATTAAAGAAACCTCAAAAATGTTTTTTCTTTTACAGCATCATTTATAAAGAGAGTGATTGGGATCTTTTTAAGATCGCAGAGCTTCTTTCTGAAAAGCATTCGATTGAACCGGAAATCTTCTTTCCTGATTTTAATCCGTCTCTCGATTATTACTCTAAAGAAATGGGTGAGGGGCTTAAGCGAGTTTTCCTCTCTTATCGCGAACCCATGAACCGAGATGACTTTGTCTTTTTTAAAGTGTGGGTTACAGCACTTGAGGATAAGTTCGCCAAAGAAGGAAGAACGATCAATATCGATCTTGGGATGCTCTCTCTCGAGAATATGATCCTAGCAACGGGTAAGCCCTACGCTCATCGCCCTTATCTCGGCCAAGGGGTTTATGCCGATCTCAATTACATCTTTAAGGCCAAAGGGACTGAGTTTCTTCCCTGGACCTATCCCGACTATCAAGATCCGAAGAAAACTGAGTGGTTCGAGGAGCAACGTGTCAGCCTTAAAGGACTAATCTAGTTTTACGTTATTGGATCATCCATGATACATGGATGAGGCTAGGGGGGGAGGATGTTGAAACTCATTCTTTTTGTAATAAGCTTATTGGGCTTAAATGGCTTTGCTCAGAATCATAATTATCCTTATATTTGCAAAGGACAAGCCCCGGAGTTATTCAGGAGTAAGAAACCCTTAGAGTTGGATATACTAGCAAATTTTCGAGGCTTGAATGAAAGTTCTGGTGTTAAACGCTCACTTGCTCTTATTTCCTATAAATCTGTAAATAACAAAAGAGGCTATTTATTAGGAGAGCTTCATCTTAGGGGGAACTCAAGACTACGGTATTGCAAAAAAAAACCAATAGAGTTTTTCTTTGAAAATGAAAAAGTACAAAAAATGCTTTTTTCTAAACTGCTTAATAGCCCCCAAAGTGTAAAAGAATTTGCGGTATCTGCTCTTGATGAATATAGGAGCCATCGAGAAATTAATGGGCTTTCGAATGGAAGTATAAAAGAGGGGCTTTTCTCAAAATTAGGGAAAAAAATTAAACTTGTTGGCGAATGTGGAGCAGGGGTAAAAGCTTTGGGGATTGCTTCTGATGAAGATTCAAAATATAGAGTCCTTGCTGAGCATGCGTTGTATGGGATCCTTGATACACTAGATTCGTATACTTACAAGACTCGTTTATTGAAGATAAACTATAGAGATTTGAATGGAAATCTCTTGTACAAAGAATATGGATTCATAAGAGAGAGGTTAAATAGTCTTGCTAGAAGGTGTAGATTCAAGGAGAAACCTATTAATAGTGTTACTGAAAATCCATCTGCTTGGTTTCGAGTGGAGTTTTTTAATAGAATTGTTTCTTCTCATGATTTCAAGCGTGGGCATAACCACAAAACACTTTATGATCAGGATTATTATTATATGATTCCTTATGACTTTGATCTTACTTGGATCGGTTTGAATCCTTATGCATACTCTTTGATTAAAGATGAGCTTCCATCTTCATTTACTCTTGAAAATGAACTTTATCTAACGAGAAGATTGCTAAATGAGAGAGAACTTGAAGTTTCTCATAGCATTCACTTTCTTTCGAAAAGGGAAGAAATCATAAAAAATATTCAACAGATTCCTTTCTCTGAAAAAGAGAGAAGGATTTTTTTAGAATGGCTAAATCTTCAATTTAGAGTTTTTTCTGATTTTATAGCTGAGTTTATAAAAAAGAAGCCCTCTGAGTTCTCTCTTATTAGAAAGAAACTTATTGATCATCTTGAAAAGCAATAGATATTGCCCATTTCTGCCCGCTACGTTAATCTCATACCCATGTTAGATAAGATAGAGAGCCTCTACGCGTCATTTCAAAATGAAATTACTCCCCTTGATAAGCAAGCTGATGTGCTTAATCTGAAAGCTTCCTATATAGGAAAGAAAGGTTCGCTCGCCGAAGTTCTTAAGGGGCTTAAAGATGCGACTCCGGAAGAGCGAAAGGCCATTGGTCCTCGTTCAAATGAAATCAAAAAGAATATCGAGCAGGCCATTGTTGATAAGCTCAAAGATCTTGAGGTTAAAGAAATCAACGAGAAGCTTGAGAAAAACAAAATAGACATTTCCCTCCGTGATTCCTTAATGGAAAATGGTCTTCAAGCGGCGGGAACTCATCCGGTTCATCAGATTCAAAGAAAGATTGAGGACATCTTTCTTTCTATGGGGTTTGAAGTTCTTGATGGTCCACACGTAGAAGATGAATTTCATAACTTTGAAGCCCTGAATATTCCTGAAACTCATCCAGCAAGAGATATGCAGGATACCTTTTGGTTCGCTGATAAGAAGCACCTTTTAAGAACGCACACTTCGACTATTCAAATAAGAGGGATGGAAGAGCGTAAGCCGCCTTTCGCTTTCGTGGGGCCAGGGAAAGTTTTTCGATGTGAGCGAACTGATACGACTCACGAGATGGTGTTTCACCAACTCGAAGGGATGATGGTTGGCAAAGGTATTAATACCGGTCATTTAATTTACTTTATGAAGACTCTCTTAAAAGAAATCTTCAAAAAAGATATGGAAGTTAGGCTTAGACCAGGTTACTTCCCCTTTGTTGAACCTGGTTTTGAGCTTGATATCCGTTGGAAAAAACCAGATCCAAAAGACGAGTCGGCTAAGCACTCAGGGTGGTTAGAACTTCTCCCTTGTGGGATGGTTCATCCCAACGTTTTAAGAGCTGGAGGAGTCGATCCTGATGAATACACGGGCTTTGCTTTTGGCTTAGGGCTTGATCGACTAGTCATGGTTAATTATCAGATTGAGGATATCCGCCACTTACACCGCGGGGATCTTCGCTTTAATGAACAGTTTTCTTTCTTTTAGGATTATAAATGTTAATTTCACTCAATTGGATTAAAGACTTTGTAAAACTTCCTGAAATCGGGATTCATGATATTGCGAATGATTTCACTATGAAAACTGCCGAAGTTGAAGGTGTTGAAAAGCGAAACGTTCATCTTACTAAAATCAAAACAGCCAAAATTCTCAGTCATAAAAAACACCCAGAAGCTGACAAGCTGAACCTCGTAACATTTGATTACGGATCAGGAACGGCTGAAGTTGTTTGTGGAGCTCCGAACGTCAGAGACGGACTTGTGGTTGCTTATGCTCCGATTGGAGTGACTCTTCCAAATGGGCTTACGCTTGAACCTAAAAAAATCAGAGGAGTTCTTTCAGAGGGAATGCTTTGTTCTGAATCAGAACTTGGACTTGGAGAAGGTTCAAAAGGAATCATGGAACTTCCCGAGGATACCAAACTCGGTATGACCATGACGGAATATCTGGATGCTAAAGAAGATTACATCATTGATGTTGATAATAAGTCCCTAACTCACAGACCTGATCTTTGGGGAATGTTTGGGATTGCACGCGAGTTTTCTGCCATTTACGATAGCCCACTTTGCACGCCTTTTAGTTCTGACTGGCAAAAGAAACTTGAAGGTCTTTTTACGAAAGATAAATCTCCGATAACTCCCAAGGTTGAAAAAGATTGTTCAGGGAAAGCTTTTTGGGGCTTAAGCGTTGATGGAGTTAAGGTTGAAGATTCACCGCAGTGGATGCAAGACCGGTTGAACGCTGTTGGACTTAGACCGATTAACAATATTGTCGATATCTCTAACTACGTGATGATGGAGCTAGGGATGCCGCTTCATATTTATGATCGAGAGTTGATTAAAGATAATACGATTCATGTAAAGCTTTCTGGAAAAGAACAAACTTTCACCACGCTTGATGAGATGGAGCGTAAGGTTCTTCCTACAGATACAGTTATCTGTGATTCTGAAAAACCACTAGTTCTCGCAGGAATTATGGGGGGGGCTAATAGCGGTGTAAATGACAATACTTCGAAAGTGTTTATTGAGGTTGCAAACTGGCAGGCTGAAGAAGTTCGAAAAACTTCTGTAAGGCTTGGGCTTAGAACGGACTCCTCTTCACGTTATGAGAAGTCGCTTGATAGCCAGCTGACTTATAGAACTCTTTTAAGAACGCTTGAGTTAATTAAAGAACTTTGCCCTGAAGCGCAGGTTATTGGAAAAGCTGAATATGATGGCGATGATCTCAATGCAGAAAAGCCTCTCGAGATCACAACCAGTTCTAAATATCTTAATAATATTCTTGGAACGAGCTTGAGCTTTGAAGAAATTAAAAAAATCCTTACCAATCTTGATTTTCAAGTAAGTGAAGAAAAAGAAACTTTTAATATCCTTGTTCCTTCGTACCGTTCGACTAAAGACATTGAAGGTCAGCACGATATTGCTGAGGAAGTTGGTAGAATTGTTGGTTACGATAATATCCCCGTGAAATCACCGATGCTTGGGGTGAACCCTGTTGGATTAACTCCGTATAAGCAAGTGGAACGCAAAGTTCAGGATTTTATGGCCTTAAAGGCGAATGCCCTTGAAGTTATGAGCTACCCACTGGTAGGAAAGAAACTTCTCGAAAAAGCTTCTTGGGATAATCTTAATGAAGAAATGGTTTTGATCAATGCACTTTCAACTGATGCTGATCGGATGCGACCTTCTTTGATTCCATCACTTCTAGAGATGGCCGCCATTAATACCAAGAACTTTAATAGTTATCGTTTCTTTGAATGGGGAAGAGCCTATCTTCCAGAAACAAAGAATTTTGTGAATGAAAGAAATATTCTCTCGGTCGCATTTTTCAATAAAGAATGCACACCCTTCTTAAGTCTTCTCAATGTTGTTGAAGACTTTCTGAATTATATGAAGCTTCCAGCGAAGTTTTTAGGGGAAGGAGAGTTAAAAGGGGAAAACCCTTTGATGCCATTGAGTTGGCGTGGAAAACACCCTTACGAATATCAAGATATCTTTATCAGAGGAAAAGCTCTTGGAGTGGTTTCTTCGGTTCATCCGATTGTGTTGCGAGATTTTAAAATCAAAGGGCACCTTTCAATTGCGCAATTTGATTTAACAGACTTCACCAAGACGGAAATCAAAACCAAAGAATCTTATAAACCACTTGCGAAGTTCCCAGCGGCTCAGTTTGATTGCACGGTTCTGGTTGATAAAGGTCAGCAAGCAGCTGATGTTCTCTCAATTCAAAAGAAACTTAAGATCAAAGATCTTAAGTCGATGAAGATCGTTCAGGTGTATCCTCTAAATGAAACTCAAAACTCTGTAACTGTTCGTTTCAGTTATGAGGATCCTGAGAAAACCTTAGAGCCTGAAGTGATTAAGTCTTATGAAGATCAGTGTGTTAAGAACTTAGAGTCTGCTGGTTTTCCGCTTAAGTCCTAAACCTGTAAAAATTTCAAAAAATCTCCTCGTATTTTAAGCCGTGCTATAAGCGGCTTATGAAAAAACTAATTTTGCTTAGCACTTTTTTTATTCTTTTTAGCTGTGGTGGGGATGATAAGAACTCAAACCCTGCAGGGCCAATTGTTAATCCGGTGACTCCAACAGAAGTTTATAGTTACCGTATTGTTGAAATGAATAGCTATAGTGATGTTATTTGTTCAACGGGAAGAATTCGTAACTTCAATTCTTTTCAAGAAATGTGTAATTCAATTTTTAACGAATATAACCAAGGTCGTTGTGACCGAGCTTGTAGTAAAATTCTTTATGAATCAGTGAAGTGTGGAACAATACCTGAGGAATTTAACAGCTATAGCTGTGGAAACTACTACAATAGATCAATGACTCAGGGCTATTAGGCTTCGTTTAAGCTCTAAAATTGTGTTTCTTTAATCTTTTCCCTAGAATTGAGGTAAATCTAATTCAAGGGGACAAGGATGAAACTCTTATTAATATGTCTGTTTTCGGCTTCGACTTATTCTGCTGAAGTCACATCAATTCTACGATCAGGTCTTAGAACAAATCCAACCAATGCAAATACTGTTGAATTTACTGTTAATTTTTCGGAAGAAGTTTTTAATGTTCAAATTTCTGATTTCCGTTTAAATGCGATGGGAAGCTTAAGAAGCGGTCAAATTGTTGATGTTGCAACTTTGGATAACAAGGCCTTTAAAGTAGACGTACGCTACTTTCAAGGTGAAGGGAGTTTAGGGTTAGCGCTTCAGGATACTGACCAATCAATTGTAGATGCTCAAAACAATCCCTTAACGAGATCTGTATTCAATTCAAGCCAAACATGGAATATCGATAATGTCGGTCCTCGGGCATTAAGCCTCTATAAAACAGCGACTATACCTTCTGGGGTTTCGAGATATATCGATCGTTATATGATCAGATTCTCTGAAGCGGCTTATAACGTGAGTGTTTCTAATTTTATGGCTTCGGGGAACGGTGGCGTTTATATCCAGTCAGTCTTCGGAAGTGGTAATTATCGCTATATAGACGTGGTTAAACGCAATTTTAACGATTTTACATATCTCTATTTTAGAGACCCAGGTCGAATGATTACAG
>JAUHYH010000270.1 GCA_030426585.1 Bacteriovoracia bacterium | reverse complement strand
TCAGGTGTTTTTATTTACCTTTACTTTGTCAAAATTTTGAAAAATCTAACCTCTCCCCCTTGATCCCAAACCAAACTGTATTATATTTTTGGTATTAGCATTAGCTAGCTCTTGAATTTAGGTGATAACTTATTTTTAGGATCTTAGTTTCTGTTATTCCTAAATTCAGGTCTAGCCCCAATCATGGAGGTTAAAATGAATTTAGGATTCTCGATTAAAAAAGATCAGTATTTTGATGTTCTAACACCATCTGAAAAAAAGCAGATTCACTCTAGGTTTGAAAAACTTCAAGACCGATGCCCTGCTCAATCAAAAGTATTAATGAATATAAGCTCACTAGAGGGTCAATTTAAAGTTCAAGTCTATGTTAATTTCATGGGGATGCGATGGCGTTCTTCTGGTAAAGCAGAAACTCCCCTTGAAGCATTTAAGAGTGCTGAAAATAAGATGGACAATATTCTTAACCTCGTTTCCAAGAACCTGTAAATAACTTTTCACAAGGAGGTAAGCTATGAAAGATTCCAAAGTAGATTATGACTATCAGAACCTTCACTTACTGAGAAGGTTCAAGAGTTTTAGTCCCCCTGATGATGAGGGAGGCTCTCCGCCAAGCGAAACATGGTTAGATAACGAATTCAGCTTGGAATATATACCGAGCCAAAATAACTTTGAACTATGGAACCCCTCAGAACTAATGGAGGTTTAAGGTGAAATACAAAAGTACTATTGAAAATATCAAGCAGCATATAAAACTCGTTTATCCAGATGCAAAAGATGTAACCGTAAGGGTTAAAAAGGTAAGAAAAGGAAAGGTTGATTCGTTAATAAAAGTTACTGCCCCTCAATCTAAGCCCATCGTTGCTAGAAAACGAGATTCAAATTTTCATTTAAGTTTAGAAAAAACTGAAGCTGCTATACTCAAACAGATAGAGAAAAGAAAATCTAAAAAACAACGATCCTCACCTCTTAAGCAGCTTCAACTAAGGCAATGTGCCTGACTCTCCCTTGTGGCCAGTTAAATTACTGGCCACCTTCCTTGCTTTTCCGATCATAAAAAGTAGTATTTCTTTATGATCATTTATAAAATTTTAAATTTAGATGAGTGGAAGCAATTCCAGCAGCAAAAAACCTTCTCAGGAACAGAGCTGGACCAAGAAGATGGGTTCTTTCACTTCTCTACCAAAGAACAAGTTAAAGTTGTTCTAGAGAAATATTTCAAAAATACTCCAACCGTTATTTTAGAGTTTAACTCAGCTCCCTATGAAAACGTTTTTCAATGGGATGTCATCAGTACCGGCGAAAAATACCCTCACCTTTATTGTAAAAAAATACAACTGAAAGATGTTGGAGCGGTTTTAGACCCAAAAGAATTTCTATGAACATCAACGAACATCATAAACTTCTAGTTCATCAAATCTTTGAATCGGCAGAACTTTTCGGCTTCGAAACTCGTAACAAATATGAAATTTTGACAGAGGAAAAACAACGCATCGGATTTGCAGCGGAACAGGGAAAAGGAATCTGGAACTTTCTTGTTCGACAGTATCTTGGGCATTGGCGAACCTTTGAAATTTTCTTTTTTAACAATGATAGAAACATTTTCATGTCCGCTTTTCACCCCTTCAGATTCTATTTCGAACGTCTTGAGATAAAAGATAAAGATGGGGTCATTATTGGCGCCCTACAAAAAAGATTCTCATTACTTACGAAAAAATTTGACGTCGAAGACCCTCACGGAAATGTTCTCATGGAAATGCGTTCTCCTATTTGGAAAATCTGGTCTTTCCCTTTTACCAAAATGGGAGTTGAGGTCGCAAAAATCCAAAAAAAATGGTCTGGGCTCCTCGCAGAAGCTTTCACAGACAAAGACCGCTTTCTCATCACCTATGGACAACATCCCTTCAGTGAACAAGAGAAACTCATCATACTCGCTGCGTCTGTTTTTATAGATATACGCTACTTCGAAAGAAAGGCCGGAAACAACTGAGAGCGAAGCTCAGGATTGCAGTTCTTTCTCCCTCACCAATCACAACACTTCCCTTTGTATAATATCCTTATGAACTGGAAACCTTATTTTATTGGCTCACTTATCTTATCAACCGCCCTCGTTGCCGTGTACTTCTCACTAGAATGGACAACAATTGAATCTCTTGGCGGCTGGAATGGTGCCATCA
>JAUHYH010000080.1 GCA_030426585.1 Bacteriovoracia bacterium | reverse complement strand
TTCTAGAAAGACTGTCGGGCCTTCTGATCTCATCGCAGTTCTAAGTAAACCAGCAGCATCATCAGCAAAGGCAGGAACAACAACTCTGATTCCAGGAAAAGTTGTCAGAGTCCCTTCAATATTTTGTGAGTGATAAAGCCCCCCACCAATATAACCACCGGACGCAATACGAATTGTTACATTCGGAGAAAAAGCTCCATTACTTCTCCAGTAATCATGGGTACATTCAACCAGCTGCTCCATTGCTGGCCAAAAATAATCAGCAAACTCAGCTCCTTCGACAACCACTCTGATGTCATTATTGAACCGAGAAAAACCATTTGCTGTTCCTAAAATAAAATCTTCAGCAATCGGCCCATTAAAGACACGCTCTTTACCAAACTCTTGCTGCATTCCTTTAGAGACATTAAAGATCCCACCTTTATCTTTGTTAGCCATATCTTGTCCCCAAATAAAGGTATTTGGGTTATGCCTAAATTCTTCTTTTAACGTTCCATTAAGGGCATCAATGAATTTAATCTCTTCACCTGTTTCTTCATGAGTTCCCTCTGGAAATTTTCCGGTGTCGTAAGCATCAGGGATAACGTAGTCCCAGATTGAATCCGGAGTTGGATGGGGTGACTTCACGGCTTCTTTATGAGCTTTCATCAACTCTTCTTTACACTCTTCATCGATTTTTTCGATTTCCTTAGATGAGAGTATTTTGTTTTTTTCAAGGGCCTTAATGAATTTAGGAAGAGGATCTGCATCAAGAGCTGCTTGTCTTTCTGCTTCATCCCTGTAGAGTTCATGTTTATCTGAATTTGAATGGCTTCCCATTCGAACACACATGGCATGAACAATTACTGGTTCACCATATTCAAGAACATGATCCCGAGCTGTTTTCATAGCGTTCATGGAGTCGAGAACATTCTTTCCATCGCAGTGAATAATCTTTAGATTTAAAAATCCGCTAAAATTATCTGCAACTTTTTCGTTCGCCGTTTGATCGGACTTAGGAACTGAAATTCCGTAATCGTTGTCCTGAAAAACGAAAATAACGGGAAGCTTCTCTCGACTGGCCCCATTAATCGCTTCATAGCAGTATCCCTCTGAGACTGATGATTCCCCCTGAGAAGAAATGGCAACACCTTTGTGCCCATAGGTTTTCATGGCCCGCGCCACACCTACTGCGTGAAGCGTATGGTTTCCAGTACATGAGGAGACATTGTGGATATTCCATTCAGGCTTAGCGAAGTGATTAGACATATGCCGCCCCCCACTCGCAAGATCTGCATCCTTAGAAAGTCCGTTTAAAATAACTTCAGTAGCCGTCAGACCTGCAGAAATTGCAGTAATCATATCTCTATAATAAGGAAATAAGTGGTCGGTTTTTCTATCAAATGTCTGACCGATAGCCAATTGAATCGGGTCGTGTCCAGCACAAGGAGCGTGGTAACTCCAACCCAAAGCCTGCTTTAGATAATTTGGCGCTCGGTCATCAATTAATCGACCCAACTTTAAAATCCTATACCACTCTTTAAATTGCTTTTTATCCGTAGAGTCCCAATTAAAATGGTCGACAACATCTAGGTAAGCATTTGAATTTTCACTCATAAGGCGCCCCAATTTGAAAATTTTGACCTATAATAACCTAAAGATCAGCACAGGGGAATTATAAATAATAAAAATTTAGAGGACTTATGACTCAAGCAGAAAAATTTCAAAAAGATCCAAGAATTCAACAAGCTAAAAAACTTATTCAAGAAGCTTTGGCTGAACATCAAAAACCAGTAGATAAGCTTCAAGGACCTGAATCGCCCGAAGCTCATGAAAATTATAAAAAAATGATTGAAGAGTTTTCTGAGAAAAGAGGCGGAAGTTTATTTTATGATTATATCGGAAGTGGATTTGGTAGTGGTCCCTTTGTAGAACTCGCAGATGGTAGTACAAAGTATGATTTCATTACGGGTATCGGGGTTCATTATTTTGGACATAGTCACCCCGGCTTAATGAATGCTCTCATTGATGGCGCAACTTCAAATACAGTTATGCAAGGAAACCTTCAGCAAAATGTGGACAGTGAAAGGCTTGTTTCACTTCTTTTAGAGCAAGCTAATATCAATGGCGCTGGATTCGACCATTGCTTCCTTACTTCAAGTGGAGTTATGGCCAATGAAAATGCCTTAAAGATGATTTTTCAAAAACGCTCTCCCGCAGGACGAGTCATCGCATTTGAAAAATGCTTTCATGGAAGAACGATGTCAGTCGCTGCGATTACAGACAAAGCGAAATACAGAGAAGGACTTCCTGAAAATTTGAAAGTCGACTATATTCCTTTTTACGATTACAAAGATCATGAGGGTAGTATTAAAAGATCGACCGAAGCACTGGAAAATCTTATAAAGAAACATCCTGGGGAATACGCAGTACTTATGTGTGAGCTAATCCAAGGAGAAAATGGCTCTTGGCCAGGGCATACTGATTTTTTTAAATCTCTTTTTGAAGTCTGTAAAAAGAATAATATTTCTATTATCGATGATGAAGTTCAAAGCTTTGGAAGAACTGAAAACCTTTATGCATTCCAATACTTTGGGCTTGATAAAGATATCGATATGGTTTGCATTGGAAAGATGAGCCAAGCATGTGCGACTCTTTATCGAGAAGATCATAAACCTCAAGCGGGTCTCATTAGCCAAACTTTTACATCTTCATCAACGGCCATCAATGCTAGTTATTTCATTATTAATGAAATGGTAAATAACAATTTTCTGGGGAAAAATGGAAAAATTAACAAGCTCCACAATCACTTTGCTAAAAGACTTGAGGAAGTTCATCAAAAACACCCTGAAAAACTAGAAGGTCCTTATGGAATTGGGGCAATGATTGCAATGACATTGTTCAAGGGTGATTTAGAAAAATCTAAAAAGTTTACGATGAAACTCTTTGATAATGGCGTGACGAGCTTTATTGCAGGAGTCTCCCCTGTTAGAGTTCGGATGCTAGTGCCTATGGGGGCCCTTGAAGAGAAACACATTGATGAAGTTGTTCAAATAATTGAAAAAACACTCGGTGAAATAGAGTAATTATGCTGGTTATTAGACCTATCCTCCTCAAAGACTTAGATGATTTACTAGCTCTACTTGAGCATGCTGGTCACGGTCTTACTTCTCTTCCGAGAGATGCAGATGTCTTGAAGAAAAGAATTTCTTTATCCATGAGAAGTTTTGAATATATAGAAAAAGATCGTCCGGGCGGCGAGCTTTATCTCTTTGTTATGGAAGATATTTTCAAAGGTAAGATTATTGGAGTTTCAGGGATTCTTTCTAAGATTGGAGGGTTTGATCCTTTCTACTTTTATCGTCAAGAAAAACAGCGAATGGCTTCTGGTACCATTGATGTCGAACATGAATTAAACACATTACATGTTGAAAAAATCTATGACGGTCCAGCAGAGATCTGTAGCCTTTATCTTTCTCCAGACTATAGAAGCTCACAAAATGGGCGTTTCTTATCACTTTCTCGTTTCCTCTACATGGCAAATCACCTAGCTTTCTTTGAAAATGAGGTCATTGCAGAGATGAGAGGTAGAGTTGATAAACTTGGTCATTCACCTTTCTGGGAAGCTGTAGGAAAAAAATTCTTTAAAATCGATTTTCCAGAGGCTGACTATCTAACAATGAAAAATAAAAAGTTTATTGAAGAACTTCTCCCCAATTATCCAATTATTGTAGACTTACTCCCCCAGCAAGCTCAACGAGTTGTGGGTAAGGTTCATCCTAATACAGTTCCTGCCCTTAAAATTTTAAACCAAGAAGGGTTCGAAGAGTGCGGTCTTGTTGGGATCTTTGAGTCAGGACCGGTCGTGAAAGCAAAAATCGAAGACATAAGAACGATAAAACGAAGTAAGGTTTCGACCATCTCTGAAATTAAAGAAGATAATCAATTTGAAAATAATGAAAAATTCATTATCTCTCTAATCGATCCGTTAAACTTTAAATGTTGTCTATCACCGATCAAAATGACAAAAGAAAATGAAATTGCTATTTCAACTGTTGCTGCAACAGCTTTAAAGCTAAAAATTGGTGATCAAGTAAGACACGTTAATCTAAAAGATTAATGCTGGTGTAGCTCGTTTAGAGCCTCTTTACCATCTAGTTGTTTATAAGCTTTCTGAATATTCACTACATTTGAATAAAAACCTCTCATTAATTCGACGAGGTTTTCTTCAAGTTCCGATTGATAGGTAATTCGCTCCTGAATTTCAATAGAAGCTGTAGAAACTTTCTCTTTAAGAAGCTCAATATTCTCATAGTCATTGGCATTCTCTTGGTTTGCGAGCTTATTCAGATCTTCCAAAACCATTTCGAACTTCGTAAAGAAGAGGTCTGTATCTCTTAAAAGTTTTTCTTGTTTACTTAAATATGCTTGAGCCTCAGTATTACCTGCTCTACCAATATGCTTTAGCTGATCTCTATAAGCTTTAATCTCTAATTTGAAGGATTCAATCGATGGAATCCCCCAGTTGATTAATTTTTTAACAGTCTTATCTAAATCGATATCTTTTTTTACCGATTGAGAGTGACTGTCAGTATAATTATAGATTTTATCAAATAGTACCGTGCTTGAATCAATTGTCTTTTGGAGTCCATTTGAAAACTGCACAATTATTGACTTTAAAGCGCCAAAACCATTTTGCAACTGATTGATCTCATTTTTGCAGCTTTTTAGAACTTCAGTCGTATGTTCATTATTATTCAGGGCTTCAATTGTAACTCTCTCGAAATTTTGAATTTCTTTTTCGAAAGTATCTTTTTGCTCTTCAAGATCTTTCGAAAGTTTTTCAAAATGAGACCAAAGGTCCATTCGATTTGTTAAGGAAAACTCTGCTTTTAATCCTTGAGCTTTTTCACCATTAAGATCTCTTGCGACGAGGGCCTCGACAGCTTTTGTTACTGGCTCAATTGTAGCATTCACTTGAAGATTGATTGTTTCCTCAACCGTTAAAAGTGGATAGAGGAGTAACATTACAAATTTCTGATCATTGTATCGAATCGGATTGATATACATTTGAAATGATTTATCAGAAACGGATTTTACCTGAAAGATTCCTGCAACATTTCCTTCAATTGCCTCTAGTACAGGGTCATGATCTTCGAGAAGGAAACTCTCTTTTATTTTGTCCCAATTCATATTATCAGAAACAAGACTTTCTTCTGAAAAATTTAATTGCTCGATAAAGCTTTGATTAAACCACTTAAAGTTTAAATTTTCATCAAGAAGAATTGATGGAAATGGAATCGTTTCTTGGAAAATCTGTCCAAGACTAATTCTTCTTTTTACGTAATTATTCAAAGTTTGAATAGCATTTTTAAATTCTTCTTCTTTCGGAGAGATAAAGCTTAAATCATCTTTAACAATAATTTTATCTAAGGCGTAGATAATCTCTCGCTGAGATTTTTCATTAAAACCTATGAAAACTTTTCTCATTACAAAGATACAGAAAGAGAACATCACAACGAGAGCAAAAACAGAAACTAAAAAGAATTGCCCTGATACTTTTCCGGCGTAGTTTGGAGCACTCAGGTACTGCTGCCCTTTTTTAGACCAGAACACACTCCAGTCTTCCAAGTTCTTTAAAGTTAAAAGGTAGAAGTTTCTTACCTTTGATGCTTTTGCATTTTCTTCTATTAAAAGATTAGTAAGAATTATTAAATTATCTGTTCTGTCTAAAATCTCTTTCTTTTCTTGATTACTAAGTGATGATTTTTTTGTTACATCTTGAGCAAGTGATAGGTCCTTTAAGTTAATTCCTAAAAGATAGTTAATATCTTTTTCAAAGGTGTATTTTCTTGGGGACCTAATATTGATTCGATTACTAATTCGAGTAAGAGTACTCCAGTTATTTTTCTTAACGAAGTTATTGTAAGATAAAAAACTCTCAACATAGTTATTCCATATGTTTTCATTATTCAGATTTACTTCAGATAGTTCTGATGAAAGAGACTTCAGGTTAGCTTTATTTGAAAAGTCATTTTTAAAGTTTAGAGTCTTGGAAATATATGAAATCTTTTCATCTAGTTCCTTAAAAGATGTAAACCGTTCTGAAACTTTAAAAAGATCAAATTTCTGTGCGCCAATTTTTTTAATTCTTTTTCCAATTTTTTCTGCGTCAGAAATAATTTCAGATTTCACATCTTGAAAATTATGGATTTGATAATTTTTAAAATATAGGTAAGTTTGAAACCCAATGGCTGATACTGTCACAAATAAAAACAGCGCCGCTAATATTTTGAAAGACCGATCATAAATCTTTTTCATTTCGTTCCCCTCAAGGTGCTTCCATGCACATGGAAATTCTAAGTATCTAATTTAATTATTATAAATAAGGAATGAAATATGAAGTTTTATTATTTACCAGAGTAAACAGGTCGGTTTATTTACTAGGCAGCAAGATCTTCGTAATCGCCAATTTCATTCTGAAGCTTTGCCTTAAGCTTAAGTATTGCTTGAGTATGTAATTGAGAAACACGGGACTCGGTAACATCAAGTACTTGACCAATTTCTTTGAGGTTTAGATCTTCGTAGTAATAGAGGGAAAGTACTAGACGTTGTTTTTCAGGAAGGGCCTTAATACCCTCTTTTATCTTAGATTGAATATTCTTGTAGCTTACAGCACTGTAGGGGTTAAGCCCTGTTCTTCCCTCTGCGAGGTTAATCATAAGCTTTTTATCACCTCTGCTGAAGGTATTGGCATCATCAATATTTAATAGAGAGACAGACTTAGCCTTATTGATCATGTCATGGAATTCATCCATATTGCATTCTAAGGCAGTACACATTTCTTCATCATTTGCAGGTCGACCCAATTCGCTCTCAAGTTTCGCATAGGTCCTCTCTAAGACTTTTGCCTTCTCTCTAACTGACCTTGGCACCCAGTCTTGGGCTCTAAGCTCATCCAGTATGGCCCCACGAATTCGAAACTCGGCATAAGTTTTAAACTTGTTATCTCTTGAGGAGTCGAACTTATCGATTGCATCCATCAAACCTATAACCCCACAAGAGATTAGGTCATCAAGCTCAATACTCGAGGGAAGTCTTGATGCAATTTTCTGTGCAATAAATTTAACAAGAGGAGCATATTCAATGATTATTCTATCTTTAATCTCGGGATCTTTTGTGTTTCTGTAATCTTTTAATTTTTTAAGTTTTTGAGTGATAACAGACATCAGATAGCCCCCAATCTAGTTTTTGAATTATCGATTTGATCCAGTGAGCTCTTTTCGTCTCCAAAAAGCCCCACTGACGACTCATCAGCCGTCTCGAAAGCTATTTCGTAAAGTTTCTGCGTTATTGTTAGGCAATATTCTGGTATCGAATTATTTTCCCCAAAAACGAATTCTTGATCAAAGTACTTTGATTCAACATCTAGGTATGGAAGATAACCCAAGAAATGAGCCTCTTCATTCATAAATTTACGACAAGTATTATCAAAGGTTCTCGAAACCTTTTCATAAACAGATTGATTCCGAACCTTGTTCAGGACAAACCTGTTTACGTCAGCTCCATATCTCTGAATTAGAATCTTCGTCAGCGAGTAAGAGTCTGCAAGTGAAGATTTATCAGGGGTAATTAGAATAGTTCTAAGATCACAAAAGGCTGCAAGATTTAGAGTTTCTTTCGCTATTCCAGCAGGGCAATCCAAAAGAATAAAGTCATAATGTTTTTCAGACTGATCAACAATATTTATAATTTCATTTTGAATTCTATATTTTTTGTCAAAGATATCGATATTACCATTACAAGTTGGAAGCAAATGAAAGTTTTGAATCTGGACCATGCAATCATATAAGTTTGCCTCTTTTTCAAGATAAGCAGAAAACTTGCTCTTGGTATTTGTATTAAGCTTTAAAAGGGTGTTCGATAAATTATAATCACAATCAATTAAAAGAACTTTTTTGTTAGCCCGGGATAGTTCATGGGCAAGCCTTAGAGAGAATGATGTCTTCCCAACTCCGCCTTTGCCCGAAAGAATAGCAATCGTTTTTATCTTCTGGCTGACGGAACGTTGTCTCGCCTCGCGAAATGTTTCTAACCAATCCCTGGTTTTGCTCATTCTCACTTCCCTGTAAGAAAGGTTAATCTCTAACGTTAAAAATTTCCGAAATTAATCGATCAGCACTCGCTTCCTCAATATCTTTTGGAACAACTCTTCCATTTCCAAAAAAGATATAAGGTTTAGATGTTTCATATTGTAGATTGATCAACGATGACAAGTTGAGGCATTGATCAAGGTGAGAAACGACTAATCCATCAATAATATCGGCATATTTATTACACACTCTCTTATTATATAGCTCCGAGTGAATTGCAGAAAGAGACAACAAAATTTCCACATTCTTAAAAGATGATCGTAACGACTGAGTGATCTTCTTAGTATGGTCTTGCTTGTGATTACAGCAATTTAGATCTATGAAGACTTTTTTACCGAGGTCAATATTTTCCCTTAGTTTACTCGTAAGCTCTTGGAGGTTCTTACAGTTTTCAGTTTTAATCCCCAAGATTGAATTTGCTAACGATTGCTTCTCAGCATTCTCTTCAGTGTCATAAGTTAAAATAATACTATTACTTACTAACCCTGCCATTTTTAACCCCATTGAGGTTTGGCCTGTCGCTCCCTCACCTAAAAGAATTGTAACGACTCCACTATTCGAAAATTCTGTTTGTGTAAAAAGTGCAGGAGCTACTTTAATAACTTCTTTAATTTCACGAAAAGTTATATCGTAAAGCAACTCTTCATCTTCCATTTCATCTGAGTTTAATTCAAAGTTTGCTTTTCTTAAAACATTAAGAATTAAATTTTCAGAAAGATCAAATGACCTAAGAATATTTTTAAGTTCGCCTGCTTTCGTTTCAGGACTATTTAATCTTCTAAATTCATTAAATTGCTCTAGCATATCACGCATTTCAGTTCTGATTTTATCTAGCTCAACATTTTGAGAGCTGAGCTGATTTCGAAGTTCTGAGTTTTGACTTTTCAGATGCCCAACTTGTTCAAGCGCTTGATGATCAATTATTGGAGCTTCTTGTTGAACTCTTGGCTGAGGTCTCTCAACAACTCGAGCGTCCTCTTCTCCTAAGAAGTTACTTAAGGAATCGTCAGACTCTCGACGAGAATCTTCTGCCTCTGTTTTATTAACACTTCTATTTAAAGAAAGGTTTCCATAGCTATTAATCACTTTTGAAATATTTCTCGATGATGATGAATAGAAACTTTCTTTCTGTTGATCATCCAAGAGTGTATCGATCTTTGCCTTCTTGGTATACTCTTCTTCCGAAATTGCTGCAGTCACTTCATATTTCTTTTTCTTTAAAGAACCCTTTAAACCTTTAAAGGAATTGGTTTTAAGAATGATAGCTTCTGGTCCCAATTCACTCTTAACTGCCTTTAGAGCTTCGTCCAATGTTTCTCCTTCAAATTTTCTAACGTACATTTCTTATACCCTCACTGTACCCAATGATCTTATCTGAACATCGGGGCTAATTTCGTTATGACTGACTACAATTAAATTTGGAATGAATTTTTCAGTTAATCCTTTAAAATGCCTACGGATTAAGGGAGAGCATAAAACAATCATTCGTTCTCCTAAATTGGTCGCTTGTTCAATTCTCTCATTCAAGCTTGAAAGGATATTTTGAGTTGTCTTCGCATCAAGGTTTAACATCGGTCCATCATGTGATTCGGCAATGCTCCCAATAATTAACTCTTCAAGATCTCGATCGAGTGTAAATAACGGGATATCCCCATCTTCACTTTGAATTCTTTGAGTAATAGACCTTCTCAGAGCTTGACGAGCATATTCAGTAAGCTGATCACTTTCTTTAAACCTTGAACCATATTCTGCTAGAGACTCTAGAATTGATCTCATATCGCGGATTGATACATTTTCTTTTAAAAGATTTTGAAGAACTTTTAAAACTGTTCCAAAAGGAAGAATTTCAGGGATAAGATCTTCTACGATTTTTGGATTTTCTTCTTTAACCTTATCTAATACTTTTACAAGCTCTTGTCGGCCAAAAAGCTCATGAATATTTGCTTTTAATATCTCAGTTAGATGAGTCGCTATGACTGTTGCAAGATCAACAACTGTGTAACCATTATACTGAGCCTCATCTTTAAGTTCTTCATTGACCCAAACAGCCGGAAGACCAAAAACAGGTTCCACAGTTTCGATTCCTTCAACTTTCTCAATAACGGTACCGGGATCCATTGCCAGATATTGCCCAGGGACTAACTCACCCTTCGCAATAGTTATCCCTTTAACTTTTACAACATATCCCCCAGCTTTAAGTTCAAGATTATCTCTAATTCTTACCGAAGGAATTATCACTCCCCAATCTGTTACGAACTGCTTTCTGATCTGACTAATTCTTTCGAGTAGGTCCCCGTTCTGAGATGAATCGACAAGATTAACGAGTCCGTAACCAACTTCGAGTTCAACTAATTCAAGATTCAGTAAACTCTCAAGGTCATCCCCTTGATTTTCTTTGTCAGCATCAGCTTTTTGAGCTTCAATAATTTTGTCTTCTTCTTTTTTCTTTTCAAGAACATAACCTGTGAATGCAAAAGCTCCTCCCATTCCTAGAAAAGTAATTGTTGGAAAGTTTGGAACAAGTGCGAAAAGTCCTAAAATTCCCCCGGTAATATAAAGGGCCTTGGGTTGAACACTGAACTGTTCAAAGACTTGGCTACCAAGAGAAGTTTTGTCAGTGTTTCTCGTAGTGATAAGAC
>JAUHYH010000269.1 GCA_030426585.1 Bacteriovoracia bacterium | reverse complement strand
TCAAAAAAGACTAAAAGCATGTGGTCTTGTAGTTTTTTATATTGAAAAAGGATAAAGCAACATAAATGAATATATCGTTTTTCCATCGCCATTCTTTTAAATTGAAAATGATCAGATCTTTTAAAACGAAATGCAAAATATTGAATCCCCTGATTATCAAGACCGGTTTTTGCGATCAAGCTTTTACAAGCATCATAGGAATCCTTCATCAATAATAATTTCTTAGAGTTCTCCTTAATTGACTTAAGCTTTGTCGATTGAGAAAAGTTCTTTAAAGACGAAATCATATATTTCTCTTTCCCGTTTTCCTTTTCTGAATCTGCACAAAAGAGATGACATAATTTTCGAAACGAACTTGCAGAAATATCAGAGAAAGCGTCCTTTAGAACCTCATCGAACCCTACAAATTCCTCTTTTATAATTTCCTCTATAATATTGCTTGTTGGGCACTCATATTGATTGTCTTTCAAAACTATAACAGCTTCATAAAAAATATCTTTTGGCCGAAGTTGAGACTTAATAAAAGGTTTAATTTTTTCTTGAACAAGGTTTTTTGCGGAGATATTCCCAAAAGTTGTGGATAGAGCTTAGGCAACTCCCTCTTGGTTAACCTTCTTTTCTATTAAAATTCCGTCTTTGTAAAGGGCCCCTTCAAGTTGATTTTTAATTTCTCTGTGCCCCTTAATGGGTCTCCACTTTTTCTCACATTCTTTTAAAAGTTTAAAAGCAAGAGCTTCTGCCATACCAACGTTGCCTGCTCCTTTCATGTTCACAGTTCTTTGCTTTACTGTCGCAAAGGCGGACTCTATGGGATTCGTCGTTCTAAGCACCACCCATTGAGCTGCAGGAAAGTCAAAAAAGTTTGTTAAGGCCGTCCAGTCTTTATTGAGACATTCATATGCCTTTTCATATTTATCATTGAACGCAGCTCTAAAAAGACCTAGTTGACGATTTGCCTCTGCTCTTGAAGGAGCTTTCATCATCTCATGAAGCAGCGATTTGGCCTGGGACTGGAGTCTCTTTGGCAAGCAATTGAGAACATTTACCATTTTGTGTACCCAGCAGCGCTGCTCTTTACTATCTTTAAATAATTCCATTTCTCGAACACAAGACCATAATCCTAAAGCACCGTCACCAATAATCATGAGAGGAGAATTTAACCCACGAGATTCGAGGTCTGAAAAGACTTCTTTCCACGATTCCTTTGACTCTCGATGGCCTCCTTCAGCAGCTAGGAGCTTCTTCTCTCCCTTGGAATTTACTCCAATCACAACCAGAAGGGATGCTTTCTTGTCATCGCCTAAACGGACTTTAAAATGAACTCCATCACACCAAAGATAAACAAAATCTTCAAGAATATCTCTCTTCTTCCAATCCCTAAATTCTTTTTCCCACTGCTTTTTTAAAATGGAAATTGCAGATGAAGATAGGCCGCCGATATCTTCGCCTAGAAGGGACTTTAGTGATTCGTAAAAAGCATTTCCAGAAAGTCCTTTAAGGTAAAGTAAAGGTAGAATTGACTCAACGTTTGGAGATCTTCTGAGATAGGGCGGAAGGATTTTTGATTCGAACTTTTCTCCTGGTCTTTTATCATTAATTCGGGGCGCCTTAATATCGATTGTCCCGCTCCCAACTGTAATCTTTCTAGTTTTGCCTTTCCCATTCTTTACAACGAGTCGGTGCCCTTTTGAGTCGATTTCTGATTTTAGAGATTCAATATATTGTTCAGTTTCAAGAATAAGTGCTTGTGAGAGAATTCTTTTAGCGCCCAGCTTGGCCAACTCATCGAGTCCGAATGTGAGAAGATCGTTTTCATTTTTTGGTAAGTTTGATACAAGTTCTAGTGTCATAGCGGCCCTCCTTTTGGGTTTGGTTTAGTAGTTAAACCAATTAGGATAGCTGCTATGCGCCCTTTATGTCATCCACAACATTCTGGAATACCTCCTTGATTCACCACACTTTTATTTTGAGCTGGGCGCTCTTGATTCATACTTCGATCAACTTGAGAGTTATCTGCCCCAGCAGATACTCCTCCAAGAAATTGAACCGTTCTAGCGCTAATCTCTGTCATGTATTTTTTTTGTCCTTGAGGATCATCATAGTTAAGGAAATATTTTTGGAAATAATTTTTTTAAAGGCTTTTGAAGCCTTTGATCTTTAACTGCATTGTGCTTTTTTAGAAACTTCAAG
>JAUHYH010000079.1 GCA_030426585.1 Bacteriovoracia bacterium | reverse complement strand
ATGGCCGTTTATGTCGGTCTTATTATTACGAACTGTATTGTTATGGGACGAACAGAAGGTTTTGCTATGAAGAGTGGGCCAATTGCTAGTTTTCTTGATGGAATTGGAAATGGTTTAGGCTATTCATTAATTCTTATTATAGTAGGAACTTTGAGAGAACTTCTTGGTTCAGGAAAACTTCTTGGTTACACCGTTCTTCCTCTTGTTAAAGATGGAGGGTGGTACCAAGCAAATGGGATGATGCTTCTTCCGCCAAGTGCCTTTTTTATTATAGGTTTTATAATTTGGTTGATTAGAATCAAAGACCCCAGTCAAATAGAGGAGTCCAACTAATGGAACATTATATCAATATTATTGTAAAAGCTGTTTTTATTGAAAACTTGGCCCTCAGTTTTTTTCTTGGAATGTGTACTTTTCTAGCTGTTTCAAAGAAAGTTTCAACTTCTTTAGGTCTAGGTGTTGCAGTTATTGTTGTTCAGTCGATAACAATTCCGGCGAATAACCTTATCTATACTTATCTTTTAAAACCAGGAGCTTTAGCTTGGGCAGGCTATCCTGAAGCGGATTTATCGTTCTTAGGATTAATTAGTTATATTGGTGTTATTGCAGCGATGGTCCAAATTTTAGAGATGGTTCTCGATAAATTTGCACCGGCTCTCTACAACACTCTTGGAATCTTTTTACCACTTATTACCGTTAACTGCGCGATCCTTGGTGGGTCTTTATTCATGGTTGAGAGAGATTATAACTTTGCTGAGTCTGTGACTTATGGAATCGGATCAGGAGTTGGTTGGGCGCTTGCGATTGCAGCACTTGCTGGAATTAGAGAACGTCTAAGTTATAGTGATGTTCCTCCAGGACTGAGAGGATTAGGAATTACATTTATTACAGTTGGGTTAATGGCGATCGTGTTTATGTGTTTTGGAGGGATCCAGTTATGAGTGAAGTTTACTTAGGCGTATTTATGTTTACTGCTGTCATCCTCGCTTTAGTGGGGTTGATTCTGGTTGCTCGTTCGAGGCTTGTAAACACAGGAAAAATTCATATTGAAATTAATGAAGACCCGGATAAAAGTATCGATATCAATGCGGGGGGAAAGCTTCTCAATGCATTAGCGGAAAGAAAAATCTTTCTTTCGTCAGCTTGTGGAGGAGGGGGAACCTGTGGTCAGTGTACTGTTAAAGTTCTAGAAGGTGGAGGGGATATCCTTCCCACTGAAAAATCTCACATTAATAATAGAGAAGCCAAAGAAGGGATAAGGCTTTCATGTCAGGTTACTTGTAAGCAAGACATGAAGATTGAAGTTGAGCCTGAATTTTTTGGAGTTAAGAAATGGAAATGTAAAGTTCGCTCCAATGATAACGTTGCGACTTTTATTAAAGAACTTGTTCTTGAACTTCCTGAAGGAGAGTCAGTTCCTTTTAGGGCCGGTGGTTATATTCAGATTGAATGCCCGCCTCATACAGCTGATTATAAAGACTTTGATATTGGTGAGGAATATAAAAGCGATTGGGACCAGTTCAATATGTGGCGATACAAATCAGTAGTTAAGGAAGAAACTATTCGAGCGTACTCCATGGCAAACTATCCTGAAGAAAAAGGGATTATTATGCTTAACGTGAGAATTGCTTCACCTCCACCAAGAGGTCCTGAAGGAATTCCACCAGGAATCATGTCTTCTTATATTTTTAACCTTAAGCCCGGTGATGAAGTGACAATCTCTGGTCCTTACGGAGAATTTTTTGCCAAAGACACTAAAGCGGAAATGATTTTCGTTGGTGGGGGAGCAGGGATGGCCCCAATGCGTTCCCACATCTTTGATCAGTTCAAAAGAATCAAAACTGATAGAAAAGTTTCTTTCTGGTACGGAGCTCGTTCGGTTAAAGAAATGTTTTACGTTGAAGACTTTGATTCGATTGCGAAAGAGAATGACAATTTTGAATGGCATTGTGCTCTTTCTGATCCCCTTCCCGATGATGATTGGGATGGATATACAGGCTTCATTCATCAAGTCCTATACGATAATTACTTAAAAGATCACCCAGCTCCTGAAGATTGTGAATATTATCTTTGTGGGCCTCCAATCATGAACCAATGTGTGATTGATATGCTCCTCGACCTTGGCGTCGAGCGCGAGAGCATCGCATTAGACGATTTTGGTGGCTAAAATTTCATTGTCTACGTCGTCAGGAGTGCTTTTAGCTCCTGCGACGTACCAAAGCGTACGCCTCGGATCTCAAAACACTCTTTCCTAGTATCAAATAAAATTTTCTCTCACCAAAAATGAATTAGAGTTGTAAACTCAAGTACTTAAGTTATTGATTTAAATAAACGAAGAGTAGGTCATGCGCCTACTCTTTTTATTTTTAATGGCTTGGAATGCCCAAGCTGACGTTATACACATGATGACAGCCGAGGTCCGTGGTCTCTTTGGAACTGGTGGGCTTCAACATGCCACTCTTGATAAAGCTAAGTTTCTTGTAAAAGCAGGTCACGACGTTAGGTTAATCGTTCCTTATTACACAAGCCTTAATGAGCTTAGATTGAAAAAAAGATACCAGAAAGGGTATCAAGTTCAGATGAATCAAGGTCAATCAGTTTTTGATTACGACATGGTTGAGTTTCCTCACCCAGAAGTCCCTGAAGTTAAAGTGGTTGCTGTACAACATAAGCCTGGCCTTGGTTTTGGAAATATGTTTGAAAATATAACAGCCGATGGAAGGAAGGTTTATACGCTTCATCCGAATGAAACAGAATCATTTGCATTCTATTGTAAGGCTTATGTGAATTGGATTGATGCAAAAAGTGCCAGAAGCCAACCTGACGTTGTTATTTTAAATGATTGGCATACCGGAGCAGCAGGGGCGTACCTTAAAGAAAGAAAAGAAAGAATATTAAACCGTTTTTCTAAGAGGACACGAAGCCTTCAGGGCGTTAAGGTTCCTTACGTTCAAGGAGTTATCCATAATTTAAAGTACCAAGGTGTTCAGGGGAGAGACTTCTTTAATTTTTTAGATCTGGATGAGAAATATTTTAGTGCGATGGATATGGGAGGGAATGTAAACCTTCTGAAAAATATGATGGAAACAAGTGATTACGTCGAAACAGTTTCTATGAAATATGCCAGTGAAATTACTTCTCCTCAGTTTGCGGAAGGTTTAGAAAGTGTTACTGGCCGTTTGGCGATGGAAGGGCGACTTTCTGGTCTTATTAATGGAATTGATCCTGAGAAGTGGAACCCTCAAAATCCTAATATCGGGGATTCAGAGTATGACTTTGCCTTTTCTACAAAAGATTTATTAAAAGATGAGAACGGCAAAGAGCAAGGTAGAAAGAAACTTGTAAAAGATTTTTTTGGAGTTGAGGTTAAGGAAAATACAATGGTTGTAGCCTTAACAGCGAGAATTGATGAACAAAAAGGTTATTCTTATTACCTTGGAGATGATGGTCTTTTCGAAAAGGTTTTTAACGATCCTGATCTTGATATTAAATTTGTTATTGCAGGTGATCCTCATGGCATTCGCAGCGAATCACCCTATATCCAGAAGTTAGAAGCTTTACAAAAAAAATACCCTGATAAAATTTCTGTTAATAAATTTAGTCCAGTTCTGGAAAGAAAATTTCTCTACTATAGTGACTTTTACCTAGGAGGAAGTCTTTTTGAGCCTAGTGGACTTACTCAAATGTTTTCTCAATCAGTCGGTACTGTTCCGATTGTCTCAAGAGTTGGAGGGCATGTTGACAGTGTCCTCGATGGTAAGAGTGGGATTCTTTTTGATGTCATAAAAAGTGGGACGACTTTAAATAAGAAGGCTACGGTTGAATCAAACTATAAAGCTCTCACAAAGGCTCAGAAATTATTTAAGAATAAAAAAGAATTTAATAATCTCCGGTCATCAATTACAAAGATTGATAACTCTTGGGGGAATCGAGTTCAATATTTCCAAAGCTTTCTAGAATTAGCACAAGCTGATTTTTTTAAGCTCGATGGAAGTGTGAATTATAATAAGTGGCCTATCGATCTTAAAGAATATCATTCTCGTTGGTCAAAGACAGGTAAGCTTTGTCCTAATTATATTAAATCCTCAGCAGGTTACAGATAAGACCTTTACGTATTCATTTAGAATTCCCTAAAATATAACTTACGTATGTCAAAATCAGAGTTATTTAAAAGAGTTTTCCTTGGGGCCCTTGTCGCCGGCGTTTTTATTGCGGGTCATATTCTTTACAAACTTCAAGGTTACCAACTTAAAGAATTCGCAGGAAGGACGATGGGAACAACTTACTCCGTTAAAATCGTCTCGAATGAGTCACTTGATGTTGAAAAAATAAAAAAGGAAGTTGATCTTCTTTTAGAAGAAGTGAACCAGCAGATGTCGACCTATATTTCCGATTCTGAAATTAGTCGGTTTAATGCTCATCGTGGATCTGATGCTTTTAAAGTAAGTGAAGACTTTTATGAAGTTGTTAAGCAATCAATGCGTTTTTATCACCTGACATGGGGGTTGTTTGATCCGACTGTTTCTCCTCTCATTAATCTTTGGGGATTTGGACACGAAGGAAGAAAAGGAGATCTCCCTTCAAGAGATGAGATCGCTCAAGCAATGAAAAGCATTGGCCTTGAGCTCATTAAACTGGAAAAAAATAATATGTTGAGAAAGGTCGAAACGAATGTGAGTTTAAATCTTTCTGCGATTGCGAAAGGATTTGGGGTTGATAAGGTTGCTGATTTAGTCTCAAAATACACGCCCCATTATCTTGTCGAAATTGGGGGAGAGGTAAAAGCTGGTGGATTGAAAGATCCTTATAATAAAAAGCTTTGGCGCGTTGGGATTGAAAAACCTAATTATGAACAGCAAACGGTTCTCCATAAAACGGTTGATCTGGAAGACCAATGTATTGCGAGTTCTGGTGATTACAGAAACTTTTACAAAAAAGACGATAAAAAGATCAGTCACACCATTAATCCCAAAACCGGTTATCCTGCAGAGGTCGCTGTTGTCGCTGTTACGGTCTTTGCTGCAAGTTGTATGGATGCTGATGCCCTCGCCACCTCTTTGATGGTAGGCGGCGAAAACCTTCTTTTCTCTATGCCCCCTCTAAATGGGGTTTCGGGATTTCTCCTCGTGTCTAAGCAAGGAGAGCTTGTTGAAGTACCTTTTTAGTCTAAATTATGATAGTTTAAAGCCCTATGAATACGATGCTCATTAGTCTCGGCGTTTTCCTCTTAGTCTTTGTAGGAATGGCGATCGGTTTTATTATTCAAGGAAAAATTTTAAAGGGGAGCTGTGGTGGGCTCAACGCTCTCTTTGGAAGGGGTGCCTGTGAAATTTGTGAGAAGAAAGACGATTGTAAATATCTTAAAAAATCTTAGTTTTATTATTTTGATGAGTTGTCAGTCAGGACCCAAGGTCGAAGATCTTAATGGGCGTTGGGCCTTAGAGATTGATGTTCAAGGAAGTACTCTTGCTTCCAAAATGGAAATTGAAAATGGTAAAGGAAAAATCATCAACTCGATTGAAGTCATTCCTATTGATGAAATTAAAGTTGAAAATGGTAAATTTATAATTCCTCTTTCTATTTACCCAAATCACTTCGAGTTTAAGCTTGAAGGGAATTCAATTTCTGGGCATTGGGTAAAAAATAAAAAAGACTCGATTGAGAAACAAGAACTGACTGGAATAAAAGTTAAAGATTTTTCAGAAGTTGATCCAACAAGAGTCCCTCCAAATGATATTGTTGGAAAATGGAAGGTTCAGTTCTTCGATGACGAAGGAAAACCCGAAAAAGTAGGAATGGCGCTTTTTAAGATCGAAAATACTTTTGTGAGAGGAACAATCCTTACTGAAACTGGAGACTATCGCTTCTTAGAGGGAAGATTCGCTGATAATTTTCTTTATATGCAGGGGTTTGATGGACAGTTCGGTTTTGTTCTCAAAGGTCCTTATAAGGATAGCAAACTCGATTTGATGTTATATTCGGGGCCTGAATGGAGCAAAAAACTTATTGCTGAAAAAGATCCCGACTTTGAGTTAACTGATCCAGAAAAACTCACGAAGGTTAAGGGAGATGGCAAAGTTGCTTTTGAAGTAGAAGATCTTGAAGGTAATAAATTCACTCATGAAGACCCTTCATTAAAAGGAAAACCTTATATTCTTCAAGTTTATGGAAGTTGGTGTCCTAATTGTCTTGATGAAGCAAAATTTTTAAATTCATGGAAAAAGAAATTTCCGACAGGAATTGCGATCATCCCCATTGGGTTTGAAAAGGCTAAAAATAAAAAAGAAGCAGTGGGGCACATTAAGCGAGCCATTAATAAAATGAATCTTGAGTATAAGTTTTACCTTGGATCCTATGATAAAGATAAGAAAGGAGTTCTTGAAGTTCTTCCTTTCCTTGAAAATCATCTGTCTTATCCAACAACTATTTTTGTTAATAAGGAAGGTAAAGTTCATAAAGTTCATACAGGGTTTTCAGGGCCTGCCACAGGAATGTACTTTCAAGCCTTCGTGTATAAGTTTATTAATATTATTAAGGAGCTTGAGAAGTGAAAAAAGTTCTTTTTGTTTGTTTAGGTAATATCTGTCGTTCGCCAGCGGCAGAAGGAATTTTTAGAAAATTTGTCGAAGAAGAAGGTCTGTCTGATAAAATTAAAATAGACAGTGCTGGAACTAATGGACTTCACGACGGTGAAGATGCAGATCCTCGGATGAAAAAGGCTGCAATTGAAAGAGGGTATCAGCTTACTTCTAAATCTAGAAAAATAATGAAAAGAGATCTTGTCCAGTTTGACTATATCTTGGCCATGGACAGCTCAAATAAAGAAAATATTCTTAGCCTTGGTGACGGTGAGTTTGATGATAAAGTTGAATTGATGCTTAATTATTCTAAGAAACATAAAGGTGAAGAAGTTCCTGACCCTTATTATGGAGGGGCTCAGGGCTTTAACCATGTTATCGACTTATTAGAGGACTCTTGTAAGAACCTTTTAAATGAAGTCAAAGCTAGTTTCTAGACGCCTTTCTGAATAAAAAGAATAATAAAACGGCAAAAATGACAAATGACCATGGAATCTTTGTTCCAAGTTTGTCTTTTTCTTCTGCTTCCACGCTTGAAACTTCTCGCTTCATTTGTTTTTTAGGGTCAGGGCTTTTAGGGTCAATCTTGGTTGATTGTGGAATAAGTACTTGGCGTTTGTCTTGGTTTTCTTTCTTGGAGATTTCAAATATTTTGTTTTTTAATTCTGAAAAACTTTTAATAAATCTTTCATCTTGAGAGCGTTGCTTTACAACTTCTTCCGCTCTCGAAACTCTACTTTTTATTTTTTTTAAGATCGTTTTCCAATCTCCAGGTCTTTCTCTCCACGTTTTTGTAATATTGGGACGGTAATAGTTGATATAAGAATGATCAAGGTCTTGAGAAGCTGTCCCTTTATTTTCACCAGCAAGTCCCTGATGTAGAGATCTTTGTATAGTATAAAGAGTTGAAAGGTTTTCTGTTTCAAGTAAACCTTCTGAAAGAATATCGAGCCCTTCTGCCGTTCCAGAATTTTTTAAGAGCTCATAAAAGGCTAAGGAGTCATGAGAACTAGGTTCTCCTCCGAGACTTGATTTGAGTCTTTCAATTAATATCTTGTCTTCATCGTTAATCTGGCCTTGAGAATTCACTCCAACGAAGTTTCCATACTCTGAAGTTGCACTTTGAACAAGATCAACAGTTACATCACCAACATAACCATACTGAGCGAGATCTAAGTCGCCCGTAATAACTCTAAAAAGAGCATTTTTAATGTCTTTATAATCAGACTCAGTCTTTGCCACAGCTCCCCAATTGGCGCCATGAATTCCCATCAGTTGTTCGAGAATAACTTTTTCGTCTAGAGCAAAAGAGGGACTTGAGAATAAGAAGATTAAAATTAAGGCTTTCATTACCCACTTATCGGTAACAAACGCATAAAAATAAAGGTGCTAACCACTTAGAATTATTAAGGAATTGATTCTAAGGAAGGGGGTCATGGCCCCCCTCGCAAAAAGGGTGGCAACGAGTTATTCGTCGCAGTGAAAGCCATGTTGCTTTAAAGAAAGGGTACTTTTCAAAAGCCTCTAGGGTGTACTGAGAGCAAGTTGGGTAAAAGCGACAATTTGGACCCAAAAAAGGCGAGAGACACCATTGGTAAATTTTGATCAGGAACAATATAATACCTTTCATATAAAGAGAGTAAATGATGGCAAAAACGAAAGGTCAAATCCGAAAAATGCAGGTCCAAGTCGATGACTCTGGCAATATTTCTTATTCACTTCCTCTGGGAGAAGAGAAAATTGAATTGAACCCTTTGGTGGGAAAGAAAATTAAGTTTAAATTCTCAGGAGATATTTACTGTATTGATACGGGGAAGAGAATTTCAAAAACTTATAATAATGGATATTCTTACGAATCCTTTTTAAAACTCGCAGCTTGTGATGTTTGTATCGTTCAGCCAGAGAAATGTCATTATCACTTAGGAACATGCCGTGAACCTTTATGGGGAGAGAGTGAATGTTTTCAGCCCCACTATGTTTACCTTGCTTTAACCTCAGGATTGAAAGTTGGTATAACTCGAAGCTCTCAGATACCAAATCGATGGGTTGATCAAGGAGCTAAGTACGCGCTTCCGATATTAAAAGTAAAGAATCGTTATGTCGCTGGGCAGATTGAAGATGCTATAAAGGGAGATTTTAACGATAAAACTCACTGGAAGAGAATGTTATCAGCCGAGCCTGAGTTTGAAGATCTTCTAAAAGTTCAAAAAGAAATTGTGAAGAAATTTAAAAAAATCATAGAGGAAAATGATGCTGAGATTTTAGAAAGTGAAATCTTAGAGCTTCATTTCCCTATTAATGAGCGTCCTGAGAAATTTAAGAGTGTTGGGTTTGATAAAGAAAGTGAAGTTTCAGGTGTGCTTAAAGGAATTAAAGGGCAGTACCTCTTTATAGATGATGTTGTTATTAATATGCGAAAACATCAAGGTTATGAAGTGGAATTAAGTCATTAAAAAATAATGATCTTAAGTGCTTTAAGCTGTTCAACATAAATATTGATCAAGTAATCAAGGGTTCCTGAAGTTCTAACACCTTCAAAGTAATATTCAATTTTGTGTCTTTTAGGTTCTCTCTGAAAGCGGATCAGTAAATTAATTCTTGGAAGATGATAATCACTAGAAACAAAAAGGACTTTTTTATAAGTTTTGTTTTCTTCTAAGAACTTTAAGGTTTCTTCAACATTTCCATAAGTATTCAAAGCATTGAAATCAAGTTCAATAATCCTTGAATAATAATCGAGACCTTCTTCTGTATTTCCTTCTTTTAGAAAGCGATTCAATAAGATCTGCAAAGTATTCTTGTTATAAACACCCGAAATTAGAATTTTACTAGAGGGGTGCTCTCTCGAAAGTTGTAACGCCCTTTCTATCCTGCCAGCTCCGCCGGTGAAAACGGCAATGAGATCTGGCGGGTTTTGAAAATATTTTTCCTGAGACTGAACGATGAGTCGATTGGCGTAATAGTGATGGCACATTGGCGAAAAAACAAAAACTACAAAGAAAATACAGAAACCGATAAAGATCTTCATTCGAAGCTTTTTCTTCTTCGTCTCTTCTGTTTCAAAAAGGTAGTCTTTATCAAAAATCATCGAGCTGCAATAACCTCAATCTCAACAAGAGCTCCTTTAGGGAGAGCACTTGCTTGAATGCATGAACGTGCGGGATAGGGAGCAGTAAAATAGTTCTCATAAGCTTCATTAACAAGGCTAAATTTGCCGAGGTCGGTGAGAAAAATAGATGTCTTAATTATATTTTCTCTTTTGAGATCAGTCCCTTCTAAAAGGGCATCAATATTTTTCATAACTTGATCGAGTTGGGCTTGAAAGCCTTCTTTCATTTCACCATTTTCTGGATCAAGTCCAATTTGACCTGAAAAAAATATGGTTCCATTCAATTCAACGCCTTGAGAATAAGTTCCAACAGCTGCGGGTGCTTTTGTATCATTGATAATTTTTTTCATTTTTTCTCCTTAGAATGTTGAGAGATAATTGCAGTTAAATGACTCATACTAATAATTTCTTCAACTGAAGCGGTTTGTTGAAGAATGTTAATGGGATAATCCATTGGTGTTAGAATCGGCCCGACAGGGGTTGCTTCTCCTAGCTGCCTTAAGAGTTTGTAGGAAATATTGGCTGAGCTTAGATCAGGGAAAATGAGGATGTCTGCGCTTTTATCAAGAGTGCTGAAATCATAGAGACTTTTAAGCAGCTCATTATTAACAGCAACATCGGCTTGCATTTCACCATCAACAATTAAATCAGGAAACTTTGCTTTTGTTAGCTTAACAGCTTTAGAAACTTTCATGACTTCGGGGTCGCGACTAGCACCAAAACTTGAATAACTTAAAAAAGCTACTCGAGGTTCCTTGTGAATAAGTCTTCTATAGAGCTCAGTCGTATTTGCAGCTATATCAACAAGGTCTTCTGCGGAAGGATTCTTTTGAAGGGTACAATCAGCTAAGAAAACGACTTTATTTTTAAAAGTTAAGATGACGACCCCAGAGGCTTTTGTATCAGCTTTTCCACCAAGCACTCTGATAATTGGTTTAAAAGCTTCAGAGTATGTTTGGTCGAGACCCGTGATCATTCCGTCAGCATCACCTTGTTTAACCATCATGGAGCCAAAGTAAAGCTTCCGCTCCATCATTTCTTTAGCGTGTTGCTTTGGAAGGCCTTTTCGCTGTCGTTCTTTATAAAATACTGAGCAATAATCCTTGAACTGAGGAGATTCAATAGGATTAATTATTTCGAGGTTTTCAAGGTTGGTAATGTTGAGTTTCTCAACGTG
>JAUHYH010000078.1 GCA_030426585.1 Bacteriovoracia bacterium | reverse complement strand
AGTTTACAGTCAATTGGCGGTAGTTCTTCACCTTTATAGATGATATTTTCGAACCCGAGTGGGTTGTGAAGTTTTACATCAACTTTATAGTTGGTGACAGCGCCACCAACAACTTCTTTAATATTTGAACTCGAGTAGTGAAAGTACATAACAGCTTCTGTAATTTCTTTGGCAATACCAATAAGCTCTCTGTCACTTCTGAGTCGTGGGTCGATTGTCCATCCCCCTGAATAACCGAGGTTAACCGCCCTTTGGTCACAATCGTCGATAATTTCTTCAATGGCTTTGTAGTGAAGATTATTTTGTTGGGGATCTAGGATCTCAAATGGAGGGAACTTAATCTTATAAAGCCTGCAGGTATTAATATCAGTTGCCCGAATTCCCATAATGGGTTGTAGGTTCTTTTTAAAACATAAGAGCAAGTGGTCTGAAATAAAGTCTTCTACTCCAAGCGGAAGAGAGTCTTCTCCATAGGCACTTGAATAACCTACTTTTTTTAAAGCAAGCATCTGAGTGAAAATTTTCTGTGTGTTTTCATTTTCAAGTGTTGCGTAGGGGTTTTTGATTCTGACAAGCTGGACTTCATTTAATTTTTTGTTTTTTAGATCAGTCATTTTGATTCCTTTAGGAATATTCTAAAGGGAATCTTGGAAATCCTGTGAGGGAGAATAATTTTCCTGAGCGTTGATGGTCTTGACCTTTGGGTACATGAGTCTTTGACTCTAGTAAAAATTTCTGATCAGTTTTAAGCATGTTAATATTTAAGGATGAAAATTATTTTATTAATTTTTTTATTTGGGTGTTTTAGTTCAAATCCTTATGAGAGAAAGCTATCGGCTGAAAATATCGATAAAACTTATAAAGAAATTCAGGAGAGTGGTACTGAAGAGGAAAAGTTTCGTTCTCAAAGAATTATGCGATTAATGGAAATAAAAGCTCTAAGAGAAAAGTCGCTAGTTGAGTTGTTAGAAGGGAAGTCTTTTTCTGAACATGCTGATGAATTTAAAAAGAATTCTTCACAGTGAAAAACGCCAGTCAATCTCTTTAAATTTTAATTCTCTTGGAACGTCTAGACTTCCTTCTGCATCGATCGATCGACACATTGGTCTCATTTTTCCAAAGTTTTCTTTTACAGTTTGCCAGGCGGTTTTTTGTTGCTGAAGAGTGACTTTTTTATTTTTTATAATTTCTTGGTAAAGATAATAACTTTCACGGGGGGTACGGTTCATGGTTGTTCGGTCAACTTCAATTAAACCAAACTTGGGGCAATAACCATCAGCCCACTCGAAATTGTCTGTTAAGGTCCATAGAATATAGCCTTTAACAGGGATACCTTTTTGAATCGCTTTGCTTACCGCCAAGAGATGTTCAATGAGGTAAGAGGATTTAAAAAAATCTTTCTGGTCAGCAGTTCCATTTTCTGTAATCCATAGGGGTAACTTATAACGATCGTAAAAATCTTTTAAAATTCGAAATAGTCCATCAGGATAAAAAGCTCTTCCTACATCATTATATTCTGCCCGTGAATCAAAATGGATTCCTGAAAAAGTCATATACTCAGACCCATAATAATTAATCCCTAAGAAATCGAGGTTTTCTTTAACAAGATCAGGGAACAGATAATTCATATTTTTCCATGACCAATCGACCGCAGGCATGGAAGACCAGCTTCCTTCGGTGTAGTAAGCGGTATTATGGGCGATTCCAATACTTAAAGCAGGAAAGTCTTTTTTAGCTTTTTGATAAAGAAGAGTATGAGCTTCGGCCATGTTTTCAATCGCTTTGAAAAAGTCTCCTTTATAAAAAGGAAGGTTAAGCAAACCCAGTAAATTCGACTTTCCAGGGGGCCATATTCCAGCAACATAAGAAAACATGGCATAGACATTGGGCTCATTAAAGGTATTCCAAGAGTAAACATCATTATGAAGTTGGTTGATAACATCATAAGCAAAATCAATAAAATGACCTTTCGTTACCGGGTTTGTCCATCCGCCATCTGCAATGGCCCAATCGGGAAGAGAGTGATGGAAAAGAGTGACCATGGGTTTCATTCCCGCGGCTTTGATCATTCTTAAAATCTTTCTGTAATGTTCTAAAGCTTTGAGGTCTTGAACTTTTCCAGAAATAAAAGGTTTGTTGGGAACGAGTCTTTGCCAGTCGAGGCTCATTCTAAAAATTTTAACCCCAAGTTTCTTGGCCCACTCAATTTCAATTTCAGGTTGGCTCCAAAAAAGAAGTTTCATTTCTGGGTTAGCTTGATTTTTAAAAGCAGCGACTTTCTCCTCTCTTGCAAACTGCATCCAAGCGTCACTTAAAGAGTCTTCGACTTGGGTTGAGGCATTAGAAACACCAAAGGAGAATTCTTCAGGAAACTCAATATTTTGAGAGTAGAGAGGAAGCGAAATGCAAAGGATGAGTAGATAAACTTTCATTATTTTTACTATCCTATGCGAGGTGAGGAAGCTCAAGCAGAACTTCCTTTACAGATTAAAGGTCTCATTAGACGATAAATATTATAGATTTATAAAGGAGATTTTCATGAGAATTGGCGTATTACTTCTAATGTTTGTATCGACACTGGTCTTTTCTCAAGAAGAGTCGCAAGACGAATCTTTTCGCTCACCAGCTTCAAAGTCAAAGTCCAAAGTGAAGAGGACTCGAAACTATAAAAACATGGTTGAGTTTTCACGTAACGGAGTTGATCTTTCGACGGGCTCTCGCTCTCAAGAATTAACTTTTGGTGCCGTTGAATCGAATATTGATATTGCGACAACGAACTTTAAAGTGAACTATGCAAGAAAAATCACTTCTAATATTTGGCTTCAAGGAATTTTTTCTTATTCAACAATTGATTATGATTATGAAAACACAAATGTGTTAGGAGCTTCATTTAACGATAATGATTCATCTGTTACTTCTTTTGTTGGGAAAGCGATTTATGATTTCGACACTGATCCTCGAAGTGCGTTCTTTGCCAGTGCAGGATTTTCATTAAGCTTCACTGAAGATAATCGATCGCCATCTTTATCTGGGGGGAATAATGATTTTCAGGTCAATGGATTCACACTAGGTTTTGGAAAAAGATTTTCTCTAAAACCAATTGGTATTCCGAATGCTTCTTATACCGTTTCAGCCAGTTACGATGTCGCAACCGGAACGCTTGATAATACAACCCTCCTAGGGCAAATCGATATCAATGAAACAGGCTTCAACCTGCAGTTAATTGAGATCGATCTTTTCTTCTAGCGTTGAAGCACAACTTGTAAGGAATTGGAAAATCGAGAAACCGGTCTTCGATTCCTATCAAGTGCAATCACACGAATTTGATAACTTCCCCAGCCCGGTAGTCTTTGTGCCGGGATGAGGTTGTATACACCTCTGGTTGTTGCATAAACCTCAACTCTGAGCCCATTAACTCTATCAGGAGCCTGAGAATTTGGATTTGAGAAGGTTTGATTTGGTTTTGAAAATTCCAGTGCAAGTCCATAAACATTCGGGTATCTCGAAACATCTATTGAAATAGGAATCGCTAAGTTAGGATTTCGAGAGACAACACTTGTCTGTCCATTAACTGTTGGAGTTGCAGCAACATCTCCAGTTGGAGGTGGGTTAGGGTTAGGATTGCCTCCGCCATCGCCGCCTCCTCCTGTTGTTGGTTTATACCAACATAAAGGTCGAAGTCCTTCTTCGAAATTTTCGAGACGGTTACAGGTTCCTTCGTTGGGATCACTTTGTCCGATCTCTACGTTTTCACTGACGGTACAATTAGCCCCTTGGAAATAGGTATCAAGTCGGCATTGATAAGCGGGGTGAGATTCATAAGTTTGTGAAACAACATTAGGATCTGGAGTTTCAAACTTTGGAAAAGGAAGATTACTCATGGCCGCAAAGAGTGAAGCACTTGAATGACCAGCCATTGAAATTCTTTTACAGATTGCCACATCATTAGGAATAGAAAATTGCTCTTCGCATTTTCTTGTAACTGCGGGGTCGATCTGCATGCCAGCAACAATGTCAGGGTTGTTATCTTCAAGAAAAACTTTTCTTAGGCATTTTGTAACGGCAAAGTAGTCAGACTGACCTTCGGTACTGGCCCAAGTTCCCCCTTGATCTGTATAACGAGGAACACCTCCAATATGGTGACCCACCTCGTGGCAGGCAACAAGGGCAAAGGCATCTTTTGTGATTGTGCTATGTCTGGCAAGACCCCCGAACATTTCAACAACGAAGTTACTTCCTTCTCGGTTCGCATAAGCGTTTACGGTACCGTCAGACCAGTTCCTTCTTATAACAAGATTCCCTCCGTAGTTTCTAACGATGGGGCCATAAACCTCTTCAACCTTATCAAGGATATTGTTAAAGTCGGCTTCGCCTACACTGTCAGCGCTTAAGGGGCGGTGAGCATTCACTGGGATCCAATGATCATTCTCTGGTAAGAAACCTCCGCCATTAACACATGGCGTAGCATTCGATGAAAAAAGTAAACTGATTAATAATACGAGCCGGATCATGCAGTGCCTCCTCTTCCTAAGTGAGCTGATAGTGGGCTTTTCAAGCTTTCATTATATCAAAGAAGGTGAATTTATAACGCGTAATGTTTGGTCGGAAACTTCTGCCTGCGAAGCGTTAAGAGCACCGCTTAAAGACTAGCTGGAGAAGCAAGTGAATGAAATTTATTTACAAGGAGAGTGGGAACTCGCGCTCGGACTCTGGCACTTTTTCTTTAAATCAATTCTTCTGGAGTAGAGTTTTCTAGAGTCTTTAGCTGCGTGGATTCTCACTTCCACGTCGGAGAGTTTTCCTTTTTTCCAATGTACTTTGAGGACTCCAAAGTTCTTCTTCGTTACCGCCCTCCCGACTCTCTTCCGGCTTGGGATTGAAACTGGAGTTGTATGGGTAAGACCACTACTCATAAATTCATAGAGTCTTTTATTGCCAAGTTTAATTCTGGTTAGCTCTGAGAAGTGTCTATCTCCTGAAAGTAACATTAAGGGGACTTCAGTTCTTTCAATCAATTTATACAACCGTTCTCTTTGCTCTTTAAAATAGTTCCATCCTTCGAGGCCTCTATTATTAAGAGAGATGTCTGATAAAACGGCAACTGGCGAACCAAGCAGTATCAACTGAGCTTGGGATTGTTCAAGTGTTTCTTCAAGCCATGCCCATTGCTCTTCACCAAGGAAGATGCCTTTTTCTTTATTAAGGAAACTCCGCCCGTCGAGAAGAACAACCTCTATCTTGCCATCGGCTAAAAGTCTCGAGTGGTAAATTCCTTTTCGGTTATAAATAGATTCAGATTTTGGATACCCTAGGAATTCAAGAAGGGCCGCTTTGCTTTCCTTAGCGTACTTGAACTCACTTCCAGCATTATTGAAGGCGTAATCATGATCATCCCAAACTCCAAGAATCTCAACTCCTTTAATAAAGTCGGCGTAAAAAGGGTTAGACTTCTGTCGTTGATAAATCGCTCGTCGCTCTTCCGGTGTAACTTCATTGGCGTAAATAATATCACCGAGCCAAATCCAGGTTTCTAGATTTTGTTTTTTGACTTGAGCCCAGTAGTCCTGGGGGTCGTAGTGATGGTTACAAGAGCCCACACCTATGGTCGTGGTTTCTGCGAATAGAGGAAACAAAGGAAGTATGAGGAGCAAAGCAATAATGAATTTTTTCATAGGAATATTCAAAGGTATTTGGATCGAGTTGTCTTGTTAAAGTTTCTTTCAGAGTGCCAAGTAAGGTTTACAATTTTAACTCAGATAAAAATTTTGAAATTTTCAGGACTTTTTTTAGGCTTCATTAAACCTTAATAATTCCCTTGAAATAGCCGTAATTTAGAGTTGAGAAGCTTAGATTTGGTTTTATCGAAATTATGTAAAGTTCAGGGAAGTATCATTAGTAAATTGTTGTAGCTGTTTTTGGACTCTGGGGAGGGTTCTATGAAAGTGTGCAATCTGTCATACTGTTTAAAGAACGGATGGAAAAACTTAGAAGAGGCGAAGAACCTCGATTCTAAAGATTCATTAATCATTGTTTTCGCTGCTCCAGAGTTCCATGATCACCCAGAAATTTTTAAAGAACTTAAGAGTTATTTCCCGAAGTCTTCTCTCGTTGGTTGTTCGACTTCCGGTGAGATTTTCGGAGCTAAACTGAGCGATAGCTCTCTCGCGATAAGTATCATTCATTTTGAAAATTCACACTTTAGTGTGTCAGCGTCTGAGATAAAGACTTCTGGGCAATCACTTGCTGCTGGATCGAAACTGATTGAGGACTTAGAAGCGAGTGATTTAAGAGGGGTCCTTATTCTAAGTGATGGTTTACTCGTAAACGGAAGTGAGCTCTCAAAAGGAATCAACCAAAAACTTGAAGCTTCAAATATTGTAGTAAGCGGAGGGCTTGCCGGTGATGGAAATCAATTTCAGAAAACATGGACTTTAAAGGAAGAACAGATATTAGAAAACACCATAATAGCGATAGGTTTTTATGGAGAGAATCTTAAGATTTCAAATGCATCAAAAGGTGGATGGGATGTCTTTGGCCCTGAAAGAGTTGTAACAAAAAGTGACGGCAATATTCTTTATGAAATTGATGGCCAACCAGCTTTGGATCTTTATAAAAACTACTTGGGAGAAAGAGCAAACGAGCTTCCCGCGAGCGGGCTTTTATTCCCTCTGCAAATTCGATCTAATCACAGCGATCAAAATAAACTTGTAAGAACACTTTTGGCGGTTGATGAATTAACTAAATCAATGACTTTTGCCGGAGATGTGCCAGAAGGGTGCTTGACTCAATTTCTTAGAGCAAACTTTGAACACTTGATCGATGCAGCGGGTGAAGCGGCGGAACAAATACAAAATGGTGATGAAAACTCTTTTGCTATGGCGGTTAGTTGTGTGGGGAGAAGAATTGCTCTCGGTCAGCGAGTAGAAGAAGAGCTAGAAGCTGTTCAAAGTTCTTTAGGAGAAAATGCTAACGTAATAGGATTTTACTCTTATGGAGAGATCGGACCAAAGTCAAATAGTCCGCAATGTGACCTTCATAATCAAACAATGACAATCTTTAATATCAAGGAATTAAAAAATGCAGCATAAAAAAGAAAATCATAAGATATTATTGAGACAACTTAAAAAACTTGAATTAAGTTTTGAAAAAAGACCTCAAACTCAAGAAGAGTGGGAAGATTTTCTAGAAAGAGTGAATGCTTATTATCATGAAAGTGATGAAGATCGTTATCTTTTAGAGAGATCTCTTAAATTATCCTCTGAAGAAATGCTTAAAAAGAACCAAACTAATAAAAAAATGAGTCTTCAGCTAGTCCAATCTGCCAAGCTCGCTTCGCTTGGAACATTAGCTTCTGGTATCGCACATGAGTTGAATAACCCTTTATCAGGTATTTTGGGAAACGCTCAATTATTAGAGATTAAAGGAGGGCTAAATGAAAGGCAGGAGAAATCTGTTAAGTCGATCATAAAGCTTTCTGAGAGGATGTCGAGTGTCATCAAGAACCTCTTGAAACTTTCGAGACAAAGCGATGATATCCATGGGGATCCTATGGATATTTCCTCACCTGTGAATGATTGTTTAGAGCTTCTTCAAAAACAATTTTATAACTCAAATATCGTAATCAACTTTGATCAGCCTGAAATCCCGTTTTATGTAAACGCAGATAGAAATACTCTTGCTGGAGTCTTTCAGAACTTTTTCACCAATAGTTATGATGCATTCTTGGATAATAGGGTTGAAGGAGACCGGTTTATTAACATTACAATTAAGCCGGATGAAGAATGCAATTTCGTTCAGGTGATCTATGAAGATAATGCAGGTGGTATGCCTAATGATATATTAAATAAGATCTTTGATCCTTTCTTCACCACAAAAGGGGTAAATAAAGGAACAGGTTTAGGGATGGCTATTTCTAAGCAAGTTATTGAAGAGCTTGGTGGGAAAATTGAAGTTGAAACGAAGGTCGGTGAAGGAACAAAGTTTGTTATTAGCTTAAAGAGAGAAGAGCAGTCAGTTGAGGCAGGAGAAATCGAAAAGCCTTATGGTTTTTATGGGGTTGATCCTGGTTGGGAGCCTCTACCTGGGCAAAAGCGAGTGAAAAGTCTGCCCAAGGTTTTGGTCATTGATGATGAGGCCTTCGTCTGTGACTACTTTAGTGAACTTTTAAGAGAGAAGTGTGAGATCTATCTTTTTCAAGACCCTGTTAAGGCGATAAAGATAATGCAGGAAATGAAGTTTGATCACATTGTCACGGATATTAATATGCCCAAAATATCTGGTTTTGAGGTGGGGTTAGAGATCCGGAAGTACCAACCTCAGGCCCAGCTGATTTTTATTAGTGGTCACCTAGATTTTAATTACCTTGAAGGGAAGATGAAAAAATTCGCTCCTTATAAGTTTATCCAGAAACCCTTCCCAAGTCCTCGATCGATGGTTGAGTTGATTTTTAAAAATGAAGAAGAGGAAGATATAGAAAAAGTCGCGATTTAAGAACTTTAGCAATGTAAATATTTCATTATTTCCCCGAAGAATCGGTTTTGGTGCTAAATAGCCATGAAACCATTTAATTTGGAGAAATAATGAAAACGATAATTCTTTTTTCAGTTTTATTAACTCAATCGCTTTATGCCAACCAGCTTACGTGTCTACTTCAATCTGAGGGACCTGATAAAGCTAAAAGTATTGAATTTGATTTTGATCTAAGCAAAGAAAATTATATATATAAAGAGTATGAGGTTAATGAGTATATTTACTCTTCGATGTCAGCAGAATTTGACAGGGAAAAAGGAACTGTCGATATCTACATGGCATTAACAGATGAAGATGATTATGCAGCTGAAGAGCAGTTCTCTCTTGACCTAGGGGAAACAGAGTACTCTAGGGGCTATTACATCCTTGAAGACAAAGAATATGACTACGAGTTTCTTTGTTCTTTTGAAAAATAAATCAGAATTCAAACAAGATCACTTTGAATACAAGGTGATCTTGTTTGCGAGTATATTTCCACCTTTTTTATTCGTTTCTCTTCCTTTATCATGCTTAAAATAACCTATAAGAAACATTTAATGTTTTAAGGAGGGGAAATGGCAGAAAGTGTTTTACTTGTCGTTGATCACGAGCCTACCACTACTCGATTCGTTAAAGAGCTTCTTGAGGAAAAAGTCGATGTTATATTGTTCGCTGAAAATGGACGAGAAGCTCTAGAAATTATTAGTACTAATCAATCAATCGATTGCGTTCTTTGTGATTTGAATATCCCGGGAATTGGCGGGGTAGAGACTATCAAGAGAGTTAGAAAGAAAGAATTAGAAATTCCTTTTATCTTTTATACCTCTCCCTCAGATGACAAGCTTGTGAAAGAAGTTTCTCCCTATGGGATTTTCGGTTTATTAAATAAAGAAAAACCTCATAACTTAGAAAATATAGTTCTTAGAGGAATTAAAGAAGGGATGAGACGACAAGGCTTTAACAAAGATAGTCGTCCAAATTATCAAAAACTTCTCTCTCAACTAAAAAAAATTGATCAGTAAGCCTGAAAAGTCTGTAGAGTTATTGTGCTCCGTCATTGTGTAAATCTTTACACAACTTTTAGAAAATCCAATCAAGATGCTCGAGGCTTCTTTCTTTATGATGATTTCAAGTCAATTTAGAAAGGAGAACAAAATGATTAAAACAATCTTAACAACAATTTTTCTTGCTTCACTCTCATTTTCTGTAAGGGCCTCTATTGATATGAGCAAAGAGTATAAGGAGCTAAAGAAAACAACAGAACAAAAAATTGAAGTAATGGATAAGAAACTCGAAAAAGTTGAAGACAGGATTTCAGAGTTGTCCGGAGATGCTAAGGATGAAATGGAAGCCCGGTATGAGAATTTCATTGAAATGAAAGATGATCTCAAGGACCGACTTGCGGACGCGGGAGACACGACTGCAGACAAGTGGGATGCGGCGAAGGATAGGATTGAAGATTATGCAGATGATCTTGAAAGTAGAATCGATAAAGCGATTAATTAGATAAATATAGGTTAAGGGGGCTGAAGCCCCCTTTTTTTTTACTTAAAAAAGAGTTTCAGGGCCCTTTGCTATTATTCGATGTGGATTGATAAAGTCATGGGAATAGTAATAATGCCTTTTAATGTGATCGAAGTGAGTAGTTTCTTTTATTTCAGAAAATTTATTATACAAATTTTCTGTGTAGCGACTTAAATTCTTGTAGTCTGAAATTCTTTTTGCATTACACTTAAAGTGAGTATAGTAAACAGCATCGAATCTTAGAAAAGTCGTAATAAGTCTAATGTCAGCCTCAGTTAACCTTTTACCGACCAGAAATTCCTTACCCTCAAGATGGGTATCCATTGAATCAAGAGCTGAGAAGAGTTCATCAAATGCTTTTTCATAGGCCGACTGATTTTTAGCAAATCCGGTTTTATAAACACCATTATTAATAGGTTCATAGGTTTTTTTATTAATAGTATCGATTTCGGATTGAAGCTCTTTAGGGTAAAGGTCTAAAGATTCATCAGTGAACTCATTAAAAGCCGAGTTGAAGATTCGAATGATTTCAGCGGACTCGTTATTTACAATTTGATGGATTTTTTTATCCCATAAAACAGGAACCGTAACTTTACTCGTAACATCACTTTTATGCATTTGATAAATTTCATAAAGATAATTTTTTTTATGAACCTGATCTCCGGTCGCGCCAGGGAAGGAGGTGTTAAAGGTCCAGCTATTTTCTAACATGTCAGGGTGAACAACATTGACAGTAATAATATCTTCTAAGTTTTTTAGTTTTCTTGTGATAAGAGTTCGATGGGCCCAGGGACAAGCGTAACTCACATACAGATGGTAACGGTCTTTTTCAGGTTTAAAACTGGGATGATCTTTAGAGATGATTTCTCTAAAAGAACTTTTTTCTCGGTCAAATTCACCGCTAGCATTACTGGTAGCAACTTCGTCATCTTCCCAGTTTCCTTTTATCAAATGTCCCAAAAACCCTCCCTTTTTAATTACTTTAAGGGT
>JAUHYH010000077.1 GCA_030426585.1 Bacteriovoracia bacterium | reverse complement strand
CCTCTCTCTACCTCAGTAAAGTGCATTTCTCATGCCAAAAATGGATTGAAATAGGTGGTCTCTATCAACGTTTTTTATTGGCCCGCATGACGCAGGGCCGTAAAGTCACTGGTGGAATGTGGAAAAGTGGCCATACCGCACTGGTCTAAACTAAACTATTTTATCTGAACTCGGATCTAGGACCAATAGACCTTTATTTACCTTGTGTCGCACAATATTCATTATGCGGTTTCGGCATTCATCAACTTTAGAAAGTGAGACAGGTCCACCGAGTAAAGTTTCTTCTACTTCTTTTTGGAGATTTGTCGTCATTAGCTGAAATAAATGTTTTCTAAGATCCTCAGAGGCTGACCTAAGGGCATAACCGAGTTCAGCAAGATCAATGTCTCTAATAAACTCAGCGAGCTGGTGAGGAGTCAGGTAGATTAGATCCTCAATTGTAATCAAGGATTTCTCTAACTTTTCAGCCAAGTCAGGTTGGTGAGCTTTAATGCCTTCAAGAATTTTTTTCTGTTCTGAACCTGACAAGTTTTGAAGTAAAAGGAGGGCTTCTTCAAATCCATTAAACTTCATTTTTATTGAGATCCATATAAGGGTTTTTCTGAGAAAGATAATTTTTTACGTAATCTGAAACAGCTTCCTCTAAAGATAAAAATTTAAATTCAGGAAGAACTTTAAAAAGTTTATTCATATTAGCTTCAGTAAAATATTGATATTGATTGCGAATATTATCAGGCATATCAATGTATTCAATATTCGAATCTTTATTCATGGCCTTAAAAGTTGCATTTACAAGATCTTTGAAAGTTCGAGCTGTCCCTGTTCCAAGATTATAGATCCCATTAAAATCGACCTTTCCTTTAGAGATCTCAGCAAGCTCAATCATTGCCCGAGCAACGTCTCGAACATAAACAAAGTCACGCTTTTGTTCACCATCAGCAAAACCTTCTTTATGAGACTTAAAAAGCTTAACCTTCCCACTTTCATTGATTTGATGAAAAGCTTTATAAACAACAGAGACCATGGAATCTTTATGATACTCATTAGGACCAAAAACATTGAAAAACTTAAAACCAAACCAAGTGCTTGGGACATTTTTCTTTTTTAGAATCCACTCATCAAACAGTTGTTTACTATAACCATATTTATTAAGAGGTCTAAGGCTTGGAACTTTCGCTGGATCATCATCATAACCATCTTCTCCATCCCCATAAGTGGCAGCTGAGCTGGCATAAAGAAAAGGAATATTATTATCAATGGCAAAATGACAAAGCTGACGAGTGCAAAGAAAATTATTCTCGTAGAGGTAGTCCATGTCGGTTTCAGTTGTCGCCGAACAAGCCCCCATATGATAGATCGCTTCTGCGTTTTGGAATTCACCCCAATTTTCCATCGAGTAAAAATCGCTTATGCTGATGATTTTACTATATTTGAGCCCTCTGAGGTTGAGCCATTTATCTTGATCTTCAAAATCATCAACGATAATGATGTTTTCATTACCCCGAAGATTAAGTTCATAGACGAGAACACTGCCGATAAAGCCGGCACCACCTGTTACGATGACCATATTAGCTCCTAGTGTTGGCTTACTGGTAAGTTACATGGTATCCAAGAATCTGTCACTTTAGGAGCATATATGACTGATCAGCAGTGGTTTTATGAGCGTTCATTTAGAGGAAGCCTGGCTTTCGGAGCTAAGATAAAAAAAGTCCTTCATGAGGAACAATCTCAGTTTCAAAATATCAAGGTTATAGACACCGAGCCGGTCGGAAAACTTCTGCTTCTCGATGATAAAACCATGGTTGCTGATATTGATGAGTTTGTTTATCACGAAGTTACGGCCCATATTCCTTATATGGTCCACCCGAAAGTTAGAAATGTTCTTGTCATCGGTGGTGGAGACGGAGGGGTTGTCCGCGAGTTTACCAAGCACTCGGACATCGAAACGATTGATCTTGTTGAAATTGATGAAAGAGTGATCGAAGTTTCTAGACAGTTTTTTCCTGAATGTACTCAAGGTCTTGATGATCCGAGAGTGAACATCCAGCCCACAGATGGAATTGAGTTTATAAAATCCAAAAAGAATCAATATGATATTATCGTCGTTGACTCTACTGACCCAGAAGATTTTGCTGAAGGTCTATTCACTAAAGATTTTTATTCTGCAGTAAACTCAGCTCTTAAAGATGACGGAATAATGATTAACCAAACTGAAAATCCCTTCTATGATGAGTTTGGAATCAGAAAGATTTACGACAATATGAGAGAAGCCTTTCCAATCGTTCGGTCTTACCATGCCCCAATGCTTATCTATCCTGGGGTTTATTGGACCTTCGGGTTTAGCTCAAAGAAATACCAACCTCTTGAAATTATCGCTGATAAAATTCCAGCCATGAAAAAACTTGAAAAAACACTAAAGTGGTATAATCTTGACTGGCATCGAGGGGCCTTTGCACTCGGAAACCTTCATAAAAACTTAATCGGTGAATAAATGGAACTTGAACCAGTAAAAACATTCTTAGGAGCAACTGCTGCAAATAAAATCCAACCAGGAATCAATCTTGTAGGGATTTGCTATGACGGTACCACTTCGTTTCGTCCAGGAACTCGTTTTGGACCGGATGCTTTTAGGGACGCCAGTTATGGACAAGAAAGTTTCTCACCTTATTTTCGCACCGATATCGAAGATAAAAAGATTTATGATCTCGGAAACCTTCCTCAATTCACAAGCCGCTTTGATCGTATTCAAGAATGTTTTGCTGAATTAGTGAAGGAAGCTGATCTTAAGAAATCAAAGATTATCACTCTTGGCGGAGAACATTCACTTTCTCAAATCCCAGTATCTCATTATCTTAAAACTTATGATGACCTTGTGGTTCTTCAATTTGATGCCCATGCTGACCTTAGAGAGCAATACCTCGATGACCCTCATTCTCATGCTTCGGTGATGAGAAGAATTGCAGAAGCTATGAATGAGAAACAAAAAATCGTTCAATACGGAATCCGCTCGGGGACCAAAGAAGAATATAATTATATGGAAAGCAAAGGAACCTTGATGCCTAACTTCAAGGCCCTTTATGACTTTCTTCAAGAATCAAAAGCACCACTCTATATAACTTTAGACTTAGACTTTTTTGACCCTTCTGAACTTCCTGGAACAGGAACACCTGAAGCTGGTGGGCATTCCTTTAAAGAATGGATTGAGCTTCTCAAGATTCTAAAAGATAAAACGATTGTGGGTGGAGATATTGTAGAGCTTTCTCCTCCGATCGATTCAACAGGGAATTCTAATTCGTTTGCCGCGAAAGTCCTTAGAGAACTTATTGCAATTCTGTAAGGCAGGGGCGATCAATCCAAAGATTTTTGAGTGAACCCGCACTGTCGGCTGAGTACTTAAGCCGAGGCTTCATGCCTAGTTCTTTTCTGACAAGATTTTCAAAATAAACCCCACGGTATTCTACAACTGCGGTAGACTCATAACCGTCACCACTAACAAGTCGATAATCGAGCTTTCCCCGAGCAGCATCGAAAGCATGATAAAGTTCATGAGCTAGAGTGATCGCCTGATCTTTAATACCTTTTTGTCTTTTAGGATTCCAAACCACAACACTACTCCCTCCGAGTTTATTAAGAGGAACTCGATCGTCTTCAAGATTGAGTGAAGATTTCTCGAGGATAGTAACAGCGTAAGCATTATTATGTTCGTATTGATCCCCAACTTTTAAATTCAGGAAACTTCGAGAATGAGATTCTTGGATATAAATTTTATGAGGAGATCGTTCTAGAATACTTAGTAACTCTCTTCCAAACTTTGAGTGAGTTTTTAAATATTCGAGAGCATTTTTGGTAAAATCTTGCTTCTCTCCAATAATCACTAAGGAATCTCTTCCTTCCGGAAGAATAAACTTCGAAAAAATACCTCGTTGAAGCTCACAACTTAGCTCTCTAAAGTCTACTCTCTGTTGAGACTCGATTTTTGTTTCTAACTCTGATCGAGGAATTAAAGTTCTCTGACCTGCTAAAAAATCAATTAATCGATAATCAGCAGAATAAGCTGAGAGTCCCCAGCTAAAAAATAAAATGTACTTTAAGAACATCCTTGTTCTCCAAGCCCCTACTCTTCTTCAGGGATATGTTGCTTTTTTTGATAGGGATGAACAATCCACCCAATTAAAACGTTTCCTATCTCAAATAATGCCCAAAGCGGAATGAGCATACAAAGTAAGGTAATCGGATCTGGAGGAGTCAGCATTGCTGACATGATCGCAAAACCTACAATGACATAAGGTCTAATTTGAGAAAGCAATGGTTTTGTAATGATTCCCATAAATCCTAAAATCAACATCAGATTGGGAAGCTGAAACATCAAACCTAGAAAGATAAGAACTTTCACTGACAAGACGAGATAATCTTTATAACTAATCGTTGCTTGAAGATCCGATATTCCATATTCCATTAAAACTTTAAAAGTGAAGGGGAAGACAAGAAAATATCCAAAACAAACGCCTGCTGTAAAAAAGGTAAATCCTAATAAAATGAAAGGTCGGATAATTTTAATTTCTTTTTCGTAAAGGCCTGGCTTGATAAATTTCCAGAACTCCCAAAACCATAAAGGAGAAGCGAGCAAAACTGCTGTCCAAAGTGAGAGCTGAAATTTAGCAAGAAGATTATCTAGAATATTGAGTACGACAATCTTACCATCATCTCCGAGCGATTCTCTCAGGGGTTTAAGAAGTAAGTTCGCAATGTCGTCTCCATAGTTATAACTAACAAAGAATGCGATTACCACATACGCAATGATCCACTTAAGACGGTCTCTAAGCTCCGTTAAATGTTCGACAAACGTCATTTCCTTCAAGGCTGTATCCTTATCTAATTTCTATTATAATATAGGAATATGAAGAGAAAAGAGAGAAGAACCTTTTGGGTCTTCCTAGTAATTTTATCGGGAATTATAACATCATCAAATACTTACTCTGATGTTCAAACCGATCGATATCGAGTGACTCGTTGCCTTGGTCGTGAAGAACTAAAGCTCCACAGAACAAAAGAAGAAAATTATAACTACTACCTTAACCAAACTCTTCAGACTTATTTTGTTCAAATGGATGGAGTGACTTTAAAAGACCAATATTATACAAAAGCCTGTTCTGATAGAAAGGGAAACTCTTTTAAGATTCTCGAGATTGTTCTCACTCATTTTGAAAGATCGTTTAAATACCTTCCTGAAGTAAAATCTCGAGAGTTTAACAAAGCATTGGTTCTCGAATTCGTTCAAGAACTTCCAAACATTTTGAATCGCTTTCTCCTTCATGTAAAAAAGAATGCTCCAAATGTCCAATGCCTCAATCGGTATGTTCCAGAATTAAAGAGACTCGAGCAAAATATTTTAGATCTTCAAGGTCATTTACCTTTCAAAAAAGTTATCTGGAAAGATAACCTGATTCAGAAAGTCTTAAAGAAACTTGATGACCAAGACTATTTTTATAAGAAGTGCCCTGTTCCTAAGAAGTAAGTTTTAAAAATCCGTATGTAATAAACTTTTTTCGGCAAGCACTTTACAAGCAGTTTTTTCGAAGTATTCCTCTACTTTCTTGCCATTCGCGATAGGCACTTCATCGAAGATTAAACTAGGGAAATCTCGATTTGGGTATGGTGGCTCAAGAGCATTTTCCACGATGAAATCATAGATGTCCTTATCAGTCTCTTCAAAGTTAAAGTTTTTTACAATAGGATATTGAATATCAGCACCTAGATCATGGTTTGCACCAAATCCGTTAAATACAAGTCTGTCCATAGAGGAAACATATTCAAAAGGAAAATCAAAATAATTAAACATTATATAAAGATACATAAAATGAGTCTCCGTATGATCCGAAAAAAATTCAGAATTTTTATAAATGTCACCAAATTCAGAATGTTCCTCAAAGGGTTTATCAAAAAGCTTTGAACATTCTAAAGTTTTGTCACTTCCTGAGACATAGTAGAGATTATTTTGATCATTACAATTCTTTTTAAGTTCACCTTCATAGTTCTGTTTAACCTTCCCTCTTATAAACTCCCGAAGCGAAACAAGGATTTCATTCGGCTTCTCAGAGTTGAAGTTATGCTTTGTTGCTATTTTGCTAAGCATCTTTTTAAAGCTCTCTTCAGAGACAAAGGGTTTATGAAAACCAAAAATCTGTTGATCAGTATACTTTTCTTTAAACTCAGGCTCTTTGATACAGTTATTAGCATAAAGAAGATAATATTTTGCTTTTTCAAGGGCAACGCCTTGTTTATTGAGGCTTTGTTTAAAAGAGTCCATATAAGTCATCGCGTGAAGCTGGGCCATTGTGTAATAAGGCTTAAGTCCCGTTCGAAACCAGTTATTGCTCTCTACTGAATGAATGCTTTGGGGAAGAAGTCCGAGAATGCTAGAACCCTCTTTACCAATATTAGGAGCGATGAACTTTTCATAAGCAACTTTCTCACCATTGAAATAAGGAAGTTCAACTCCTGGAGTTGGAAGTGGCTCAAGCCACCAGTGTTTATCTGGAATACTCCCATACATACCATTCCAAAAAGGAGTGATCCCCCAGAAAAGCTGATTTTTGTTCATCTTTTTATTATGATGACAAGCCATACACTTTCTAGGGTTGGTATGTGAGAAATGAGTTTCATTCCCAGAGTCACTAAATTGGATAAAACGAAAATCAAAATCTTTTTTCTCTTTATTATATTCAGCGATCTCTACGGTATTAAATGAATCGGCATCTTTATTTGTTCCATGAGTGATCGTTAAGCTTGAATTCCAACCATGATAAATAACTCGTGGAAACTCAGGCGAAGCAAAGCCAAGTCCTCGGCTTTTATAAACAAGACTTCTTCTTTTCTTTAATTCTGTTGGTAGCTTTTTTATCAAATCTTCAACTGATTGAATTTCACAATCCTTTACCACCTTTTTTAGCTGAGAAAACTCTTCAAATTTTTTGTAATCTGAAATACCACAATCATTTGAAAAAGCTAAAAGAGAAGATAAGAAAAGGATAAAAGAAACCACGATTTTCATAAATAAGCCTTCGATTATTTTAAAGTTATAATAGAGTTTCGAAAGTTATTGAAATCATGTCAAGAGACAGATTGGGACCGTGATTTTTTGAATTTGTAAGATTGAGCTCAAAAAAAAGAGGACCCCAACTGATAGTCGGGGCCCATACGCCTGGAAGTCTATACGGCCCGAAGGCCGCAGTTTGCGATGGCCGCCTCAGACCACCGCGAACTCGTTAATTCTTTTTCACTTGTGCCATAGAACTTAAAACCTTTTCGTAATGCTCTTTTGTATTTAATGATTGAGTGGCTAATGTCACCAACGTTTTTCTATCTGTAATAGAAACAACCTTCTCAATAACTTCTGTACCCGGAGCTCTTTTCATCATAAAAGCCTCAGCCACTTTTAAGCCTGTTCTTCCTTCATCTTTAATCTCTGCAGTAATTTGCACAAGGATATTTGTACCTAAAATCTGTACATGTTGATCCAAAAGTTTCTTTGTTTCTTCTGGAATCTCATCATGCTTACCTGCAAGATATTTTTTTAGAATTTCTTGCTCAACAGAGGCAATGAAATCAAAATGAGGAGTTAATGCAGGGTTGTTGTAAAGCCCTTTCGCATCTTCCTTTAAAGCCTTAACTATGCGGTTCTCAATTTCTTGAACACTATCAACTTCTAATCTTATTTTCGCAACTGAAGCAATAACATCACTACTCTCGTCACCCACAAGATCCACCGCTTCAATCTTTGCCTTAACTGATTGAGCCACTTCATTATCTTTTTCAAAATAAAACTTCCCAAAATCTGTTACAAGTGAAATAGGGTCGTCAAGGTCATCATTATCCTCAAAAACAAGGTAATCTTTCAGAAGAGTATTCTTTCTTTGATTATCAAACGGTCCCTTATTATCAATAATACTTTGAATAAGAACTTTAGAAAGGTGAGTTTTTCCACTTTCTAATCCCATTTTGTAGTTAAAAAAACCACTTACCGAGTTTTCAATAAACTGCTGGCTAGAAAGATCAAATCTTAACGTCTCTGTAGTCGGTTTACCATCAGCACCTACCACTTGAATGGTTCTATTCACCTTCCCATCGATAAGCTCTCCCATATAATCGTTGAGAGCATCTTTTACCGTAACACCATTACTGAGTTTCACTCCAAGAGTCACGAAGTTATCAAGGTAGTTATCGAAGGACTTCACCCCATGCTTTCTCTTTAGAAGAGTTTCTAAAGCGACAAGCTTATCAATCCAAAACCCTCTCACATCAATCTGATCAACATAGATATTTGGATTATCTGGAGACCTTCCATCAAGCATCGGTTGTCCGACTTGTCCCAAAAGTTGGAGATTATTATTTCGTAATAACTCACCAGCATGAGAACAAGTTGGATATCTTGTTAAATGAAGCGGGATCCAACTCTCCTGCCCCATGATATTACGAACTTTACAGTGAGCATCGACTGTTCGAAGAATTCCAACCATAAAATCAGCAGACTTCGTCACGGCCCCACTATACTCCATCACTGTTTTCTTAAGCTCTGCGTTTTGAGGAGCATTCAGGTCAATATTTCGCTCGGCAATCACGTCGATAAAGTACTCAAAGATATCGAAGAATTTTCTAAGGTTAAAAAATGTTCTATAGTACTTCGACATGAAGTGTGAGTAATGATCCATTGCTGAAAAGTGTAAACGATCTTGTTTATAGTTCGTTCTTCCTAATCTTTTTTGGTAATCCTTGATATAGAACTCCGCGATTTTATCTGCTGTTGTTCCTTCATCAAAACGATTACACGTAGGATTGAGATAAACACCCTCATCACTACAGTACATAAACTCTTCAAATGAAGACTTTTCTTTTTCTGGTAAGAAGTGAGTCGAAACTCCTACGTCAACCTTAGTCTTATCTTGTTTCGTTACCTTTCTAGCATAACCAAACTGAAGAGCGGCAATATCATATTTTCCCATCACAGGGAGTGCATTGATATCACTATGCGTGTAATCCATCACTGAGCTATAAGGGAACATATACTTTGGTTTGATATCAGTGATATTTCCTTTTTCATCTCTTTCGATTTCATTTTCTGTATAAACCATCCTCGAAGTGGCCTTAAATTCAATGCCCATTTCTTTTACTTCATCTTCAGTATAGAAGTTATGCTCGTCTTCTGAGCCATTGAAATTGTGACGAAGACCTAAGTTATGCCCTAATTCATGAATCAAAACAGGTCCCCAAAGTTTTGGCATCATCAATTCAATGATCTTTTCTTTTTGAACATCTGAAAGGTATTGCCATGGTTTAAGTGATTCCCCTTTCATTTCTGGTAAAGCAAGAATCTGCTCCATCATCCCTTGGATATTAAGATGATCGGCTGAGAAAATATTATTATGACTAAAGAAATCTTCTCTTTGTTGAGGATTAGTAAAATCTCGATTGAACATCTCTGAACGATTTAAATTTGTCCCAGGAAAAGTAGCTCCCATGGATTCGACTCTTAAACGATCGAAAAGTTGTGCTAACGGATCTTCTGAAAAGCTAGGAACTTCATACCCTACTTCGTTAAAGATATAGCTGATTACTGGTTGTTGAAGATTTTTAATCATTTCCTCATTTTCAACCTTAGACTGTTCAACCTTTTCTTTTTCTTTTTTAGCAACTTCAGGTTTAACCTCTACAGACTCTTCAATGATCTTAGTATTGATAAGATCATCATACGCTGATTGAACGGTCCAAAGCATATTCCCGTAATACATGACTGTTTGGGCCATTAAGATTTCCCCATTAACAGGGTTCTTAACACTTGGACCATAACCTAAAGGACCTCTTTTAAAGGGTTCTTCAACTAAGATAATTGAATTTTTAACATCGGAAAGTACAGACTCTCGAGGTTGATCGCTCAACTCGATTTTCATTCCTGTTCCCGCTTTCTCAAGTCCTTCATTCACAGCATCTACTGCTTTTTTAGTGGCCTCAAGAATGCTGGCATACTTGGGATCAAAGTGAGCCTCGCTAAGGTGATATTTAATAACCTTGTTTTCAGGATTAAAACGATTCATAAAAACTTGGTCAGAATAATACAATTCCTTATTATCAGCAGAAAGTTTTGTATACCCTCCTTTAAAAAATCCAAAGAGGTCTTCGTCTGATTTAGGGTAAAGTACTGGTTTGTAGTTATGACTCGCTAAAGAGTTTAACTTCTTAAAAAGGTAGCGATGAGTAATCTTATAAGATTGATCAGAGAAATCATTCATTCTCCACCAGTTACTAATACACATTAAATTTGTCTTCATTGTTTTTTCAACAAGGATATCCACAGTGTCTTCTGAAATTTTCCAAGACTTAACCTCAACCCCTTCTACTTTATTACAATTGTAAATTTGATTCATTAATTCGCCATGAAAGCCAGCAGAAGAATCAAAGTTTTGTACTTGAATATCATTAAACTTTAATTCAACAAACTTCTTATCTTTCCAAGAAATATCATCGTTCTCTTCTTCTTCATTACTACATTCGTTATTACTATTCTCTCGACATTTAAAGTCTTTATGAACAACAGGGATTTTAAGGATAGGCTTGGCACTTGATTGACCTCTGAAACGAGTGTCTCTTTCATGCCCTAAAACCTTTAAAGAGTGTTGCCCCATTTCAAAGTAAACCAATCTTTCCTCACCCACGTTGTAAGGCATAACCTGAGATGAGTAATAAGAACCTGATTCTACTGTGGGAATATAAAGATAAACATCATCTGCCACGGTCTCTTTATAAGACGTAAACTTAGGACTCTTAGAATCATCTCCCTCAATCAATTGATTGTAAGTCACAGATTCAGTTGTTGAGTTCCTCGTTGTGATTGTGTTTTTTGATATGACTTCATCTTCTTTAAAGACGGCTTCATAAGGATTTTCCTTAGCACAAGAAACAACAAAAACTGTGACTAAAAGAATTTTTAACGCTGCCATTGTTCGACTCCCCTAGAACATTAAAGTGATTCCCGACGTAATTAAAGAATCACTCGACGTAAACAACCTCTCCGCAGGTTGTAATTGAGATTGATCATTATATAAGGCGACTCGGGTGATCACTCCGAGAGAAAAAAACATATTTGCATTTGGCATAAAGTTTAGGATTGCTTCAT
>JAUHYH010000076.1 GCA_030426585.1 Bacteriovoracia bacterium | reverse complement strand
ACTATGGAAGCCTATAACCGTGGTTTTAAACTCATCTGTAAAGATGAACTCTACCTTTATACTGACACCACGCCTGCTGGCAAAAACCCAACCTACACGACATTCAAAGAGTTTTTTCAGAGCTATTTCTCAATGAAAAACTACCATCATCCCGTAGCCAGTTTCTTTTTTGTTTATTTCGCAGCTCCTACACTCCGTGACCGCTTACGAGGATGGAAGAGATGGCTTAAAACAGTTTTGCTTGATCTAAAACCATACTTTGACAGATATTTTTTATTTCGCAGATTTGTTGATGCCATCTATCTTTGCCTAAGATTTAAAAACTTTATTTTTAACTTTTTTAACATTACGAGAGTGAGTAGCCGAATTCGCAGTCGATGGACTTGGTGGTTTGGAACAGATGAAGAAAAAGAAAAACTCATGAAAAAAATGGGAAAAAAAGAACTGATCTTTGACCTGGAATCTCCCCTCAGCCAAATCCCTACGGGAATTCAAAACAAAAAATTAGAACTAAACGAGAAAGGTACTCAGCTTATTTATAAGTACGATGCCAATCAAGATGGTCATTGTATTCCAGAGTTAGTTTCAACAATACAGGAAAACAAAATTGCCTTCAAAGATCTCTATACAAAACAGAGTTCTTTAGAAGATATTTTTGTTAATTTGGTGAAACAATGAACTGGCGAGCAGTATGGGCGATTTATTGCCATGAAATGGCGAGGATGTGGCGAACCCGCGGTCAAAGTATTGCGAGTCCTGTAATTTCAACTTGTCTTTATTTTATTGTTTTTGGCTCAGCTATTGGTTCAAAGATCAACGAAGTTGATGGCGTTCCATACGGATCTTTTATCGTCCCAGGACTTATTATGATGTCAGTCCTGACCCAAAGTATTTCGAATGCTTCGTTTGGGATTTATTTCCCCCGTTTTAGTGGGACAATTTTTGAAGTCCTCTCCGCCCCCATTTCCTATTTTGAAATTATTCTAGGCTATGTTGGAGCTGCTGCGAGTAAGTCTATTATTATCGCGCTGATTATTCTTTTTACAGCAAACTTCTTTGTCGATCTTAATGTGCTTCACCCTTTTATGATGTTGGTTTTCTTAACGGCGACAACAATGACTTTTGCTCTCTTTGGTTTCATTATTGGGGTTTGGGCCGATGGCTTTGAAAAGCTTCAACTTATCCCTCTATTAGTAGTGACCCCTCTAGCCTTTCTCGGAGGGAGTTTTTATTCCTTAAAAATGCTTCCACCTTTTTGGCAGACGGTTTCTTATTTTAATCCAGTCGTTTATCTCATTAGTGCTTTTCGATGGAGTTTTTATGGACACTCTGACGTCAACCTCACCATGAGTATTGGAATGATTCTTGTTTTTCTTAGTGTTTGTATTTTCGCGATTGGTTGGATTTTCAAAACGGGTTACAGACTTAAAACCTAGTTAAACTCCTGAACGAGTTCTAAGAAATCTTTTGTAAATTCCTCAGTACTTTTTGTCATTGCGAGATAATCTAAATTCCGATGAGGTATAGGATTTAAACCTCTAAGTCTCAGAATCGCGTTAACATGAGTCATAAAAACACTCATATTTCTTCGAGCAAAGACATGAGAATTAATGGCTATCTGGAAGTGATGAGCCAGTTTTTTTAACATTTGACTTTCATCAAGCTCTTTTAAGGTTTCATTAAGTGTTTCAGACATTTTAGGTAGATAGATTTCTTTTACTTGGGTATATGTAGGGTAAAGGTGAACATGATGAGACTCCCTGTCTCTATAGTACAGCCAATAAACTTCCTCAGGGAAATTTTCGGGTTTTACGTCTATATAACGATTCCTTGGGTAATCTTTTTTATCAAACCCCTTAATTCTCGTCCAAAAATCCTTGGGAGCAAACTTTCCAAGTTTTGAGTCTTTATAATCTAATTCTATTCGCTTTATGGGTTCATCTACCCCAATGCTTACTCTTTCCCAGAGATATTCACCTGGGTAGTCTGACCATGATCCTGTCTCTGTTTTTCCCCCCATATGCCCAATATACTGAGAGTTCCCTTCGAATCCTTGGGAGACTAAAATATGAGTGTTTTGGATAAAGCTCTCATAATCTTTAATCTTTTTATACTTTTTAAAAATTGCCTCAGTGTAGGCCATGGTTTGATTCAAATTATTAAGATAATTTTTTTGTAAGTCATTCAGCGATTTCATTTCATCTTCAAAACGCCAAAGATAATAAAACTTTTTAATATTTTCTTGATCCGAATGAGAATTAAGATATTTAATTTCAGGAGATTCTAGGATTTGCGCCTTCGGAATATAATTTTGCTCTAGTCCGATTTTTTTTAGGAACCAGGAACATCTTCCTGCATCAGCATTAGGAACTAAAAGAACTAACCAAAGAAGAAGAAAGAACGGTCTCACCATGGAGATCTTATCGGAAAATAAACAGGCTTACTTAATTGAGCTTTTTAGAAGGGATTACTGCTCTGAAAGTTTGTTTCTTCACAGTTCTTGAGATCTGCCATTCCCCCCTCTTCAAACCCGAGTGGACCTTCTTTAAAGAACTCCATTCTACCCGAACCGTCACTTTTTATCTGGGCAGCACTTCCTGTAAACTCCCCGTCTACGGGATTAGCACAGGAAAATACAAGAGAAGTTCCAATATCCGTCACAGTTGCAACAAGACAACCTGGAACCATAGCATTAGAAAAGAACTCACTATCATATCGAACATAAGCGAGTTGATGGCCTTGAGCTTCGAAAGTATCAAATTTGATCAGAAGAGTTTCCCCTCGCCCTTGAGATATTTCAATTTCACAGATCAGGTCTGAGATCGCATAGATTGAAGTCGAAAAACTTATAAGTATAAGAAAATAAAGAGCTCTCATATTGATCCTTTTTTATAGAGAAATTATGACTCTACTTAACATAGATCAACGACCTTAACCCAGCCCCCCTGTAAAAAATCCAGAGTTTATTTACATAGGAGGAACCATGAAAAACTTATTAAACCTTATTATCTTATTTATCTTCTCTATCCAAGGGTCATTCGCTGGGCTTATTGCTCTAGATTCAGATCAAAGCGAAACCTCTGCCACTCATTATATTGATGGCCATAAAGTTATTAAAAGAATCGATCGCTATATTGAGAGATACCAAAGAACTGACAATGAAAAAAAAGAAGAAAGAATTAAAAGAAGCTTTGTAAAAAAAATAACAAAGGCTTTAGAAATTCAGCAGAAACAAGCTAAAAAAACTTTATCAAATGAAGACCGTTTGTTGCGAGTTCGACAGAACTTAAGCAATAAATCAAGAACAAATCTAAGAGCGGAAAAATTCAAGGCTTACCTCGAAGAAATATCCTCTCCTGAATATAAAGAAAAACTCTTAGGTGGTTTAGAAGAATCTATTAAAAATCATGGGTTTGTTGAAACTCTTGAAAAAACGAAAGATGAAATTCTAAATCCTGGTAGACAAGTAGAATACGGGAGTTCATTCTCTGCTGATGATTTTCTTCTTGAATTATTACTTTTATCTCCAATCATTGGGCTTGTTCTACTTTTCTTTATAGGACCTATAATCCCAATAATCCTTATTAGTTTAGGCGGAGGATTTATATTATATGTAGCAGGCTCTTTTGCAGCATCAATAGGTGGGTAATCTAAAAAAAACTCGGGATCAAGTATTTCAAAACCTTGGTCCCTCATTAATATCTTAGTTATTCCTTGTGTATTTTTTTCTTCAAAGCTAACCTTATTCAATAAAGGTAACTATGAAAAATGACGCTTTCACAGCTAGAAGAAGAAAGAACTTTAAATTTAAGAGAATAGGAACTCCCAAGAGTCCTCTTAATGATTTTTATCACTTTTTGATGATCCTACAGTGGAGATATTTCATCTTTTTCTTCATGTTGGGTTACCTCACAATTAATACTTTATTCGCAGCACTTTATACAATCGGCGGAGACACGATCCTCAATGCAAATCCTGCATCTTTTTGGGATGCTTTTGTTTTTAGTTTCCAAACGAGTACGACTATTGGTTATGGCCATTATCTTCCTCAAGGTAACTTCGCCCATATTATCGTTATGTTTGATACCATGAGTGGTATTCTTTTTGTCGCCATCGCAACCGGACTCGCCTTTGCGAAGTTTTCTCGCCCAACTTCTCGAGTTTTATTCTCTAAGAATATGATTCTTACTCAAATGAATGGTGAAAAAGTTCTTCAATTCCGAATGGGTAATAAGAGAAGTAACGAAATTATTTCTGCTGAAGTTGAAGCTGTTGTCAGTCGCCCTGAAGTGACCCTAGAGGGAATGAATATTAGAAAAATTTACGACTTAAAACTTCAGCGGTATCGGACCCCTCTTTTTAGCCTCACTTGGCTTGTGACTCATGTAATAGATGAATCAAGCCCCCTTGCCGAATATGAATTTGATGACCTCTCTGAAGCAGACCTCATCTTTATAATCACAATCAATGGGATTGATAATACCTTTTCACAGCATGTATTTAATCGTCACCTCTATGGAGGTGAAGATATCGTTAAGGCGCGGCAATTTGAAGATGTCATGGGGGTTGATGATAAAGGACTTCCTTATATCGACTATAATAAATTTCATGACATTATTGAATGTTGACGAAGGTATTCATAGGCCCCGATACTGGCTGCAATTGAAACATTAAGACTTTCAATTTCTCCGTATTGGCGGATCTTTATCTTTTTAAGCTCCGAGACATCAATGCCTTCTAACATGGGCCCAAATTCTTCATTACCAAAAAGCAAAGCCGTCTTTTCAGGAAACTCGACAGATTCAAGATACTGATCAGTATGAGTATCAAAAATAAAAATTTGGTAACCTTCAGATTTCAGTTTTTCTAAAGACTCTTGAAGACTTTTAAAAAAGTGACACTTCACCCTTTTTAAGGCTCCCTTCGCTGGATAGGGGTCAAAATCCTTTGTCCCAATAAGATGAATTTCATGAAGAGAAAAAACTTCAGCCGTTCTGAAAATTTTTCCAATATTATAACTACGTTTTAAATGGTCGAGGATTAAAATAAGTTTATTTTTACCAGGTTTCGCGTACATTCGATTGTAGATGAGCTCACGTTCAAATTTCTTTTCTGGATTCTTTTTACCCTTTCTCACTCAAACTCTCCAAGTTCCATTCGGGGGCTGACTTAATTAAAATTTCTTTTTTAAGGATTGGATGCTCAAAAGAAATTTCACTTGCATGAAGCTTCAATGAGGTGTTCCACTTTCGTTTACTATAGAGAAAATCACCAACAACCGGCAGAAAAAGTCCTTTCAAATGAACTCGTATTTGATGCAGTCTTCCGGTTTCAGGTCGGCACTGGACAAGAGCATATTCATTGTTTGAATCCAGTAATTCAAAATGAGTTAAGGCATGCTTACCTTTTTCTTTGTTATTAGTTGGTGCAGATTTTTTAAATTTTCCATCTTTAAAAGTTTTTAAATAGTTTTCAACTGTAAATTTTTTCTCTAGATTCAGATTCTTATAATTGTGAACAATGGCCTGGTAAGTTCTTTTGACTTCGTGATTTTTAAACATTTCGGACAATGACTTATTGATTCTTTTTGATTTCGAAAAAAGTATTAAGCCTGCAGTAGCCGCGTCTAAGCGATGGTGAAGGTATAATTCTGGGTGTTGTTCTTTTAAAAAATCATATAAATTGGGCTTGAAACTTCCCTCAACTGACTGAGAAGGAAGATTATGAGGCTTAGAAACAACTAATAAGTCTTCATCTTCATAGCAGCAATCAATCTCAATAGAATTCATAGAAATAATTTACCAAACCGTATCATGAATTCATAGCACTCTCTTTTCTCAAATCCAATCCTAGTGCATAATAAAAGAATGAGTGAAGCAAGCGGGGCCAAATATATTGAAAATGGGGATGAAGTTACAATCCAACTTAGTGGTTATATCAACCATTTTGTGACTATTGAAGCAGGGAAACTTCAAGGTTTCTCTACTGTACATGTTGATCTAAAAGAAGTGACTATGATTAACTCACTTGGGATAAAGAAATGGTTTGAAGTCCTCAATGCCATTGATGCCAATACCTCAATTAAATATCATAATATCCCACCAAGTATAGTGACTCAGATGAGTCTCGTCATCGGTTTCCTCCCTAAGCAGGCTGAGGTTATATCTTTTTTTGCTCCCTATTTTGACCGAAGAACTAAAGAAACCAAACTCGTCTTATTAACTCCAGATCAAATCGTTGATGGTAAAGCGCCTGTGCAAAAAAATGATCTCGGAGAAGATCTTATCCTTGATGCCATCGAAGAAATCTATTTTAGTTTTTTAACGAAGAAATCAACCTAAGATTTTACCTAAAGAATACTCATGCCACCCTGGTGCTTCATGATCAGGATGATAACCCTCAATGGTATAACCTTGAGAAAGTTTAATGGAGATCATCTTTGTATTATCAGCATAAATCGTACTCATCACTTTTTTTATCCCAACGTCACGACAATGATCTTCAATCAATTGGGATAATCTCTGACCGTAACCTTTGCCTTGGTGTTCAGGAAGAATCACCGTTTTTATTGTCTCTGCTAAGGTTGGGGTTTTTAAGTGATATCCCGTAACCCCTATTCGCTTATTATTATCAAACGCAAAAAAGAAATGTTTGCCTCTTTGAAAAATATCTTCTGAGGCAGGATATGGAACTTTGGTATAGTTCTCTTTTAGTATCTGAAGAAAGAGCTCTTTCTCATTACTATCACTTAATTCAAGAGGTTTTAGTTTTAACGTCATGAATTGATATTCACAAAGTTTATACACACTGACAATTAACGAATCTTGATTTTTCCACGACTGTCTTTAACCGCTTTTCCCGATCCCATTTTCACGGAAGTTCCCTTCCCTGCTTTTACTGAGGCCTTTCTCCCCCAGTCTTTCATTTCACTTAAAAGAGGTTTCAGTTTTAAGCCTGTATCTGTAAGCGTATAAACAACTTGGTCACCGACCTGCTTTTCTTCGATTGTTTGACCCACTTCAAGTTTCTCGAGTTTTGATTTCAAAGCCGGTTCTGTTAGATTGGGAAAAAATTCGGCAATTTGGATAAAGGACTGATCTCCTTTACTCAAAAGAAGACTTAAGATAAGAATATTCCACTTATCACCAATAATCCCAAGGGTATGAAGCATTGGATTAATACTCTCTGTAACTTCATCCTCTATGAACCCCTCGAGGTCTATCTCTTCATCTGCAAAATACACTTTTTCACTCATAGAATAATTATAGCAAGTCTCCTATTGAAAGCTAGCTAGGAATCGAGCAGTTCTGTCAGGTTTGTTCTTCTCTGCTAGAAATAAAATGCAGATAAGCTAAAATAGAGGCAGATACTTTTAAGGAGAAATTATGGAAATCCCTAAACCACCAATAGGAAGCCCTTGGTATGACATGTCCGTTGCGGCCCCACCGAACATAAAATGGTGTGAAGAACAACTAACGGGTTGGTTTATTGAACCCGCAAATACCTGGTCAAATCTTCTCTTTATTATTGTTGGGATTTATATCATGTTTCATTGTCGAAAATATAAAGATCCCTTTTTAAGAATTTTTGGTCCAGGGGCCATCGTTGTAGGAGCAGGTTCATTTATCTGGCACATGTCTTATAACTTCTATACCCAACTCCTCGATTTCTATGCGATGTTCATTATTTTCCTTATCCCTCTGCTATACAACTTTAGAAGGCTACGCTGGATAACCGAGTCAAACCTTTATAGTTATTTCTTTTTACTTATTAATCTTCTCACAGGAATGGTTGTTGTCTTTCATATTGTTAAGGTTCCTTTTCAATCCATCGTTTTCATCTTGATTGTTCTCACTATTGTCTCTGAAGTTCTTATTTCAAGAAAAGAAGAAGAGCATCGGAAAAGTTATAAACCCTTTATCCTTGCAGTTGTCTGCCTTGCTATTGGAGCAACATTTAGTGCTTTAGATGCTTCAAGAGTTTATTGTGATCCGCAGGATCATATTTTCCAAGGTCATGCTATTTGGCATATTATGTGCGCTCTAACCGTTTTATTTGCCTACAAGTTCTACTTACAGTTTGATAAGGCGCGTTTCTTTGACATCAAATAGCTAAAATCTCACAATATCCTTAGTGTTTTACTAAGGATATTGGAATGGAAACTAATCGTCGTCAGTTTATGCAACTTGGTCTCGCAGGAGGCCTTTCTCTTACTTTTTTAAAGGACGCTCATGCTGGGCCCAAAAAGGAGCTTAAAGAAAAACCCGCACCGGCCCCTTATTATGATTCGACTTATCGATTCACTCATAAGCAACTTCAAGAACTCGTTCAAAAATATGGAAGTCCCCTTTATGTTTATGATGGTGATCAAAAAACGTTATAACGAATTTGCGAATGCCTTTAAGAAAGAATACCCCAAAGTTAAAGTCCACTACGCCTTAAAGGCAAATACAAATCTTAATATTGTTTCTCTTTTAAAAAAAGAAGGCGCTGGAGCCGAATGTATTTCAATCGGTGAAATGAAAATCGCTCGTAAGGCTGGGCATCTTAATCGAGATATTATCCTCACTTCTAGTTCTAAGAGTGATGATGAGCTTACTTATGCTGCAAAAAATGGAATCCTTGTTAACCTTGATTCACTTGAAGATTTAGATAACCTTATTCGAATTGCTACAAAACTAAAAAGAAAAGTTCGAGTCTCTTTTAGAATTAATCCTGACGTCAATCCTCGAACTCACAAAAATATTAATACGGGTCACAAGTTTACAAAGTTTGGAATCTTACAAACGGAAGGGCAAATCACAAAAGCTTATAAAACTGCAAAAGATAATAAATGGATTGATGTCCGCGGGGTTCATAGTCACATTGGTTCACAAATTTTAGATGTTGAACCTTTTCTTGAAAATGTTCAGATCCATACTGAAGTTTTAAGAAAACTAAAAACTGACCTCAACCTTGAATTAGAATTCATCAACTTAGGTGGAGGGCTTGGAATTCCTTATCTTGATAAGCAAGAAGGACTTTCACCTGAGAAAATGGCAAAAACCATTTGTCCCGTTTTAAAGAAGAATTTAAAATTCCTTAAAAATATGCCAGAGCTTTGGTTTGAACCCGGTCGTTATTTTGTCGCCCAATCAGGAATTCTCATCAGCCGTGTAAACTCTGTTAAACTCTCTCCTTATACAAACTTTATAAATGTCGATACAGGTTTTAACCATCTCGCACGCCCCCTTCTCTATGAGGCTCACCATAGAGTAAGAGTTCTTGGTAAAAATTCTGATAAAAAAGTTTTTCAAGTGGCAGGGAATATTTGTGAGACAGGAGACATCCTGACAGATGATCGAATTCTTCCTCAACCTAACCCAGGTGATCATATCGCACTTCTCGATGCTGGGGCTTACGGGTTTAGTATGGCCAGTGAATATAATAGTTTTTATCTTCCCCCCGAGGTTATGATCCTCGGAGGAAAAGAATTATTGATTAGAGAAAGAGAAGATTTTAAAGATCTGATTCGAAATCAAAAGAAGCTAGTCTAAACTTACTCTTCTGATTTTGTTTCAGCGGCAGCTTCTGCGGCAGGTGCATCACCTTCAGCAGCTGGAGCTTCTGCTCCTGCTTCGCCTTCAGCAGCAGCCTCAGCTGGTTCTTCTGCTTGAACCTTAGGAGCAGCACAAGTCACAACTGTTTTATCTGCCTCTAACTCAATTGTCAGCTTACCAGGAAGTTTAATATCGCCAACGACAATTTGTCCGTTGAGTTCAAGTTCTGAGACATCAACCTCAACTTTCTCTGGCATATCTTTTGGAAGACCTTTGATCGGAAGAGTATCAAGAACCGTATTAACAATTCCTCCCTCTTTAAGACCTTTCGCCTCTCCAACAAGTGAAACGGCAATACTAACAGTTGTTGATTGTCCCGCCTTTAACTTGTGAAAGTTAATATGATTAACAATATTCCCAAGAACATTCTTTTCAATTTTTTTGGTGTTAACCATATGAGTTTTTCCACCAACATTTAATTCAAAAATTTTCCCATGTCCTGTATAGATTTTTTTGAAGCTCAAAAGGTCAACGAAAATTGGAAGTGACTCGATTTCCTTTCCATAAACAACAGCGGGAACTAACCCAGCTTTTCTTTTTTTGTTCAATTCTCCTCGAGAGAGATTTAGTTCTCGAGTTTCTGCTTTAAGCACAGCGGTACTCATTTGGACTCCTTTTGTGAGTTTTAGAGATATAGACTAACACTGGAGACCCCTTGATCGCAAAGAGCCAATAATATTCATTTAATATCTTTATGCACCACGTTCCTGTATCTTTGGATTATGGAGTTTTCATTCGAATATGGTCTCTTAGGACTCTTTGTAGGCCTTGTATCTTCGCTTTTAGGCTTAGGGGGATCAGTTCTTATCATTCCGATTCTCCCAAGTTTGGCCCCTCTCACTTTTAGAGAAGTCATCGCCACCAGCCTTTTTTCCGTGGCCCTCATTACTTTTTCAAATTCAGTAATTTACCAACTAAAAAAATTAATAAACTGGAAACAAGTCCTTACTCTCTTCCCACTCGTTTCACTTGGAAGCTTTCTCAGTGCCCGAAATTCTCATCACGTAGAAGAGAAATATGTAAAAACTCTTTTAATCTTCGTCATGCTCGCCATGTTCTATAGACTCATAAAAAAAGGGAAACTTCCTTTTAAGATTCCCGGATTTGAATCAAAGTACTTTCTTCCAGGTGTTGGGTTTTGTACCGGTTTGCTTTCTGGTTTGGTTGGGATTGGTGGAGGAGTCATCCTCACTCCAACTTTTATGATAAAAAAAGTCATGGACCATAAAAGAATTAGTCCTACTATAAACTGCTTAATTTTTCTTGGTTCCTTAACTGCTGTCTTAGGTTATATGGATTTTAACCTTGATAAATTCCCACAAATGGGAGCAGTCCATACTCAAATCGGTTTCACTCTCTTTATCTTCGCCTTTATGGGAAGCCTCATTGGAATTCGACTCAATTCAAAAATCTCAGAACCTTTAAGAAAAAAAGTTTTCAGTGCTATTTTATTAATCCTAGCTGTGAAGCTCATTTTTGTATGAATAAAGAAATCTTAAGACTCGCTATTCCCAATATCCTTTCAAATATTTCCATTCCGCTGCTTTCTTCTGTCGATACTCTTTTGATGGGACACCTTTCCGTAAATCATCTCGGGGCGATTGGT
>JAUHYH010000075.1 GCA_030426585.1 Bacteriovoracia bacterium | reverse complement strand
GATCGAGAGATTCACAATCCAATCCTGTTTGCGACTCCAACCATAGCTTAGGAGAGTATGATTGATCGTATTCTTGATTCGATCATCTTCAATCGGGCGGTGATTAACGAAACAATATTGAACCGGACGCGATTTTTCTTTTTTCCCGATGAAGCCTAAGAGTTCTAGATCGTCATATTGGTTTTCAATGATGAAGGTTTCATCTTCTGTATTTTTAGTGATCTTAAAAAATCGATCTTTCTGCGTGGTCTTGGGGTAGATCACTTTGTCGTTATCATCCCAACGCACGGAAAACTCAACCTCAGGGTGAGAAAGAAGATAGAAGTGAATGATTTTTTTGATTCGACTTTTCTCTCCCGCTTGAGAAGTCATAAACTTAAAACGAGCAGGAGTGTTATAAAAAAGATCTTTAATAAAAATTTCAGTCCCTAGGGGACGCGAACTTTCAAGTTTCTCGTGAAGTGAAAGTTTTCCGCCTTCAATCAAGATTTTTTGACCGGGTTCACTTAATGTAGAACTAAGGCAAGTTACCTTGGCCACACTGGCAAGACTGGCAAGTGCTTCACCTCGGAAACCAAAAGAGGAACAATGATAAAGGTCTTCAAATTTTTCAATTTTACTGGTGGCATGACGAGCGAAGGCTAATGGAAGATCTTCGTAACTGATTCCTTTCCCATTGTCCTTAAGAGAAATTAAATCGAGTCCGTTATTCACCAAATGGATTTCAATTTTATCGGAACCAGCATCAATCGAATTTTCGATAAGCTCTTTAATGATCCCTGCGGGAGAATCAATAACTTCCCCGGCCTTAATCTGGTCAATAATGTGTTCAGGTAAAAGATGAATTTCCATCGAAAAGTAGAGTATCTTGCTCAAAAGATTCCTGCAAGATTCCTGAACATTGCATACCGTTAAGTCATGAATATTACGTGATTTTTCTGGTGCTTAATGCACCTTTGGCCCTTTCGCTGTAAGGTTCTTTTTGGCCCCTCTTTTTTATCGTTAATGTCAGTAAAGAATTCGTGACATCGCTTTTTTATCTCTTAAAACTGCTAAAGAGGAGGGATTTTGATTTCAATTATCCTGATAGTATCGTCTTGTTTTTTATGGAGTACGGATCTTCTGATTCGCGAACCCCTTGAAGGTAAAATCGCTTCATCCGATCTCCTTGTTTATGAGTACGGAGTCGCGATCCTCTTTTTAACCCCTTGGGTTTTAAGCTTTTCGTATCGAGAATTCAAGAAATTTAAAAAAGAACATTTGTATGGATTTCTTTTTATCGGATTGTTGGGATCTTCAGTGGGGAGTTTCTTTCTTACGAACAGTCTTTTTGATGTGGGCTTAGAAAGTTATTCATTCTTTCAGTTCCTTCAACCTTTCTTTGTTGCGATTTTGGCTTCTCGATTTCTTGGAGAAAAATTTACTTCTAAAAATTATCTCTGGCTTGGGTTAGTTTTATTCTTCGGTCTGCTTCTCAATGCACCGGATATTCAGTCAGGGGTCTTTTTTGAAACACTCCGAAATAATATCCCTGGCGTGCTTGCTTCTTTTATCGCGACTCTTATCTGGGGGAGTTGTACCATTGTAGGAAAGAAGCTTCTTAAAACTTATTCACCGCTTTTTTTAAGTTTCGTTCGTTGGGGCGTTGCTTTTCTCGCTTGCATGGGAGTCGTCCTTTGGAAAGGGCTTCCGACCTTTAATGCCTTAGACACTAAAACCTCGGCGACCATTTTGTTTTTGAGCTTGATTTCAGGCTTTCTTGCCATGGTTTTTTATTATAAAGGTCTTAAAAAATTAAAGGCCACCAGTGCTGCTTATCTCGAACTCTTTTATCCTGTTTTTACTTTTGCTCTGGGAGCGATTGCTCAGTATAGTGAAATCAATCACTGGCAAATCATAGGATTTTTAGGGCTTTCAATTATCATTTTTGTGAAGGTTCTTTTTTCAGAAAAAGAGTCGAATGCTAAACCTTATAAAAGTTCACTTGGTTCCGACCATTCTGCTTAGACTGATACACTGATTGGTCAGCACGCTTGAAAAGATCCGTTCCTGTTTCAACACCTTTTCTATAATCGGCAACACCGATAGAGGCCGTAACAGGAAGCTTTTGAGATTCATAATTAAAGGCATGGTCTTCAATCATTCTTCTTAGTCTTTCAGCGATTTCAAAACTATGCTTAAGATTTGTTTTAGGGAGGAGGACAACGAATTCTTCACCACCGTAACGAGCGAAGATATCTCCTTCTCTGATACCATGGTTTCTAATGATATTGGCCATTTCTTTTAAAACGAAGTCACCCGCATCGTGACCATAGTTATCATTGAGTCGTTTGAAGTGATCGAGATCAAAGATAATAAGGCTTAAAGGTGCTCCTGTGACTTTTGATTTCTTAACTTCTAAATCAAGAGCATTGTTGAAGTACGACTTGTTATAACACTTGGTAAGCCCATCGGTATTCGCTTCTTCGTGGAGCTTATCATAAGTCAGTCTTTCAGGATCTCCTTTCGGAAGATATTTGAAAGCAATCGTTCCAACTTTGATAATATCGTTTTTCTTTAAAACTTTTTTCCCTTCAATACGGGAGTTGTTTAAAAATGTACCGTTACTGGATTCGAGGTCTTCAATAACCGCACTGGCCTCAGTTTCAGAAATATCTTCAACGGATATTTGAAAATGCTGTCTTGAGATTCCTTGAAACTCTAGAGGAATCGTATTGTTGGGACCACGACCGACTGTTGTTTTTCCAACCAGATCAAAGAGTGTACCGTTAAGGTCACCACCGACCACGACCAAACAAGCTGGTTTAAACTTTGCTTCATCGTCTGAAGAGTTCAGAGCGTCGTAAATATTGGTAATAACTAAGGTTGAATTGTCGTCAGCCATCTTTTAGCAGTTTATCCTAACATCTATCTCTAATTCAAGGGAGTCATTTCTCCAAGTGCTTCAAGCACAGTATTTTTCCAAGCTCAACGCCCGGTTGATCGAAGGGGTCAACCTTTATCAGCTTTCCAACCAAGATTGTGAGCGCTTCAAGAAATAAAAACAATTTAGTTATATTCTCAGGAGACACCTGATCAATCTTAAGCGTGTAGTGAGTAAGCTTCTTTTCTTTGAACGCATCTCGGGTCCCATTCAGCTCGGCTAAGAGCACATCATGAAGTGTTTGCCCTTTAATCAACTGAATTTTTTTCTGATCGAGATTGGAATTAAAAGTGAATTGGTTTTTAGTTTTCTCAACTTCGATGAAAAAAAGAAGTTTATCGTGAGGCCCTTCCATGAAGAGCTGCATCTGTGAGTGCTGATCAGTGGGTCCATAGGCAAATAGCGGAGTGAGTCCTGTTGGTCCTTGATTGGTGGTTTTTCCTAAGCTTTCTGCCCAAAGTTGAACAAACCAAAGCGAAAGTGATTTCAGGAGTGAAGAATAAGGCATAAGAACGGTCTGATTCTTTCCCTTTTTAAATTGTTCAAAAACTTCTAGAGCAAGATCATAGAGTTCTTCACTTGATTCGAGTTCCTTTGAGTAGCTTTGTTGAGTTTCATAAACAACATTGGAATCAATTCCTGCAAAATCTAACGGAAAAAAACCAACGTCAGTCAGAACACTATAGCGGCCTCCCACATCACTGGGGACTTGCAAACAAGGCACCTTCCATTCTTTGGAAAGATCTAAAAGATAACTTGATTTTGGATCCGTACAAAAAACAAAATGTTCAGATCGATCGTAGTCAGCACCATGAATTTCCTGAAGCTTGGCATCGATGATCACCATAAGACTAAGTGTCTCAATGGTTCCGCCTGATTTTGAAACCACATAAAAAAGTGAGTTCTTGAGATTAATCCCTTCAAGCAGCGCCGCTAATTCATCAGAGTCGACGTTATTGAGAAAGTGAAATCGCTTTGTGGGATGAAAAGGGATGAGGCCTTTGATAAAAGTCTCTGGTCCGAGGGAGCTTCCCCCCATGCCCATATGAACGAAATCAGTTTTATCTTTATGTTTTTGACTGAGTTCTCGTCTTAATCCTGCTGTTGGATCATCACAAAAAAAGATTTCTTTTCGAGGGTGATTGCTTAAGAAATCTTTAAAATAATTTTTTAAATCAGATTTAAGAGCAGCATCGGTTGGCAGCGGGGTCTGGTGTTGAATGATTTCCATTATGATAGTTCTTTTTTTATTTCACGCCCAATAACCAAGCGTTGGATTTGATTCGTCCCTTCAACGATTTGAAGAACTTTTGCATCCCTCATAAACCGTTCAACGGGGTATTCAGCAGTATAACCAACGCCGCCTAAAATCTGAACGGCATCAGTGGTGACTTTCATCGCAGTGTCTGTTGCTTTTAACTTTGCCATCGCGGCAAGTTTCACATCAGCAATATTGTTATCATAGTTTTCTGCAGCTTTTTGAACGAGGTAGCGACTGGCTTCAACTTCAGTCGCACAATCAGCGATCATGAATTGCAGACCTTGAAAATTGAAAATCGCTTTTCCAAATTGTTCTCTTTCAAGAGCATAACTAGCAGCGTGGTTAAGGGCACTTTCCGCAAGACCTACTCCAATTGCTCCAATCGTAATCCGTCCTTTGTTAAGGGCCGACATTGCAATATTAAATCCCATTCCTTCAACAGCAAGAAGATTTTCTTCTGGGACTAAGCAATTATTGAATATGAGTTCTCTAGTAGGAGAAGACCTCCAACCCATTTTCTTTTCTTTTTTCCCGTAGCTAAAACCTTCCATTCCATCTTCAACGATAAAAGCAGAGATCCCTTTCGCGGTTTCATCTCCAGTTCTGGCCATAACGATATAAGTTTGGGCAACTCCCCCAGAAGTGACCCACATCTTTGACCCATTAAGAACAAAGCCATCATCAGTTTTCTTAGCGGTTGTTTTGAGGTTCGCTGCATCTGATCCTGAGTGAGATTCAGAGAGTGAAAAAGCTCCGATTTCTCGTCCCGATGTTAAGGGCGGAAGGTATTTGGCTTTCTGCTCTTCAGTTCCGTATTCTTCAAGAATTGATTGAACCATGGTTGAAACAGAGAGAGTGACGGCATAAGAAACGGAGTAACGAGCAATCACACCGAGAACAAAACAGAGGTCCGTGTAATTAAGTTCAGCCCCTCCGAATTGAGAAGGAAGAGTCATCCCACAAAGTCCAAGATTTCCGAGACCTTGGTAAAGTTCTTTTTTAAAAATACCCTTTTCATCATGCTCTTCAGCGACTGGCCAGATCTGACCTTCACAATATTTTGCTATTTGGACTTCCAGTTCTTTATGAAGATCACTCATTATTTACCTAGCGCCTCATTTAAAATATTTTTTGCGATGATCATGATCATCACTTCATTGGTTCCGGCCCCGATTTCCATAAGCTTGTTATCTCTCATGTATCTTTCAAGCGGGAATTCTCTTGAGTAGCCATAACCCCCATGGATCTGAATCGCATCGAGGGCGATCTTTGTTACCATTTTGGGAAGTTGGAGTTTTACTCGCGCTGCTTGTGCAGCGTCCTGAACTCCAAGGTCATATTCACGACAAGTGGAGTAGAGGAAATGCCTCATCATGGCCGTCTCTGCATCCATTTCTGAAACCATCTTTTGAATCATCTGAAAGTTTGCGAGGTTTTTTCCAAACTGTTTTCGCTCACCAACATATTTAATACATTGATCAAGGCAAGCTTGAGCAATCCCTAGAGAAATACCCGAAATCGTGATTCGCTCGAGGTCTAAGTTTTTCATCATGTGAGAAATGGAATCACCTTCTTCACCCACGCGGCCACTGACAGGAACTTTTGCTTTATCAAAACTGAGCTCTCCGGTTGGAGACCCTCGCATTCCCATTTTGTGAATTTCTTTACTCACTGAATAACCTTCAGTGTTTTTATCCAGGATAAAAGTTGAAAGGTCTTTTTTATTTTCACCCGTTCGAGCGTAAAGATAAATCACGTCTGCATACTGTGCATTCGTAATCCACATTTTATTTCCGGTGATTTCGTAATGATCACCTTTGAGTACGGCCTTTGTCTGCATCCCCACAGCGTCGGAACCATAACCGGGTTCACTCATTCCCATACAGCCGATATGTTCACCGGTACAAAGTTTGGGAAGCCATTTGGCTTTTTGCTCTTCACTGGCATTGGTTGAAATATTATTCACACAAAGCATAGAGTGCGCGAGGTAGGAGAGTGTGAGTCCAGCACAAGCTTTTCCAAACTCTTCCATCACAATTGTGGCCTCGGTTGCCCCTAATCCTGCTCCACCATATTCGGGGTCAGCAGTAATACCAAGCAAACCAAGTTCACCCATTTTTTTGAAAGCTTCGATATTGAAGGTTTCATCATTGTCATGTTTCTCAGCATGAGGGGCGATTTCTTTGGTTGCGAAATCACGGCAAACTTTTTGAAGTGCCTTTTGTTCTTCAGTAAAAAACCACATCAGGGGATCTCCTGTGAATTAGCGGATTAAAAAGGTCGGAAAAGCCCTTTTTAATACAGCGCGGCTAGCGATGTAAAAACTGTCAATAATATACCCAGAAATGGTAAAAAAACCAAGGAATCCGAAGCCTTCTTGTCAGGAAGGGGCTTCTTACCCGATAATATTAGAAGCCAGATGGATCTGGTTCATAAACCTAAAGGAGTTGGGCTCCCCTTGGAATTAACAAGCGAACGAATTAAATCATCTCTTATCGAATCTAAAGAGATAACAGCTAAAAAGAATTCCTTTGATCGGCATTATTTTTGGTTTAATTATTGGGAAGTAACACCCTCGCTCTGGGAAAAACGCCTTAAAGAAATTCCTCAAGGGACCTTTGTTTTTATTCCCATTTATTGGGGCCTTCACGCCCTAAGAGAAACCAAAGTGACTCATTATGATTTTGGTAAATACCGTTCTGATTGCGATCTTAAACGCATTGAAGATATTGCTTTAGAAAATGATTTGAAACCGATGTTTTGTGTTCCTATGACACCGGTCCCTTTCCTTAAAAATGGTGGTCTTCCAGAATGGATTGAGACGCCGCAAAGTTTATCTGAGGAAGGTGTTGCTCGAAACATTCTTACTAAGGAAGGGAAAATTAGAAAGATCCCTTCTTTCTATCACCCTTATCTGTTCCGCTACTATAAAGACTTTCTCTATTCTTTAGGGAGAACGTTTGTTCAACGAGGTTTTCGAACAAAGGTGAGAGGAGTCGTTTGGGGGCATCAAGAGAATGGAGAGTTCAAAAGTTTTCTTGAGGACAACTCTGAGATGTTTCAACAAAGTTATGAACGCTTCTTAGAAAGAAATACTCAGTTTGAAGATTCAAATCTTATAAAGAAAGACTTTAGAAAACTGCTTAAAACTTTGCTCGAACAAGTAGCGAGTGAATGTCTTGAAAGTTATTGGGATGGGGTTTTAAGAGTTGATCTTTGGGGAAGCGGGGATCAAGAATTCTTTAAAAGGGCAATTCAAAAGAATACTGATTGGAATCAAACTCATTGGAAACGATTCTTCCAGGGGGTAAGTAATAATATTCTTCCAAGCGATTATCTTTATGATCACGCTGATATCCCCCTAGTTTTAAGGCAAGCCCTCAAGGATCTGGTGAGTTATAATTACCTCGCAACTTGCACAAGTGAAGGGGGCTTAGCGGATAATACCAATTCTTTCCGTCCTCTAGTCACAAGTTCTTTCCATACAGATACTCCAGAGATTGTTAAGGTAATGGGATTAACTGATTATCTCGATGAGATTTCTCCTTTTTGTTATGAATTTCAAGAAGAGAACCAGTGGAATTTCGATGAAGAGGACAGTTTTACTCATTTCTTTTTCGCCCACCAATTAGAGCCTCAAGAGTTTAAGTCAGTGCTTCGCTTGGTGATGTCAGGAAATAAAGTGGTTTTAGAAACTTCTCAAATTACGGAAGAGCAAAAAAGGATCTTGGAACTTTTTGTTTTAGAAAATGATTTGAGAGGAGAGCTCATTCAATCATTGGGGCTCGTTGGTTTTTACCCCTTTGGAGAAGGCAAGCTCATTACGATTGAGGGTAATAAGGTTGCTGAGGCTTCAGAAAAAGACAAAAATCAGTTTTGGCATCGAATCTATTTATTCTTGGGGACGCATCACTTAGAAGTTGATGCAGACAAAGGGATTATGGTTTTTGATCTCAAGCGAGATGTGAGCCCTTTTGAGTTAAAGTATGAAGAAGTTCGTAGGACTTGTTTATATAACCCTACAAATAAAACCCTTCATTTAGCGATTCCTCATTCACGTTATTTCGCTTTTCTAAGGTACTCTCAAAGCCGAGATGCTGATATTAAATCAAGTACCAGTGGTGTCAGTGTAACGCTTGCCCCTCAAGGAAGTATTCTTCTTGATTTCGGATATGTGGGGAAAAGTCATGGATAAAAAACAACTGCTTGTTCTTTTTCGATCAGTCGCTGTGAACGGGATGTCAGCTCTTGAGATCGTTCAGGTTTTTACTTTCAACAGTACGCTAGACTCTGAAGAGCTAGAAATGTTTTTTAATGAGCATTTCCCAGATAAGAATAACAACTTTTTAGAAAGTTTTGATGAATTTAAAACTTTTGTAGAATTTCTTTGTGTGAAGCTTAGAAAAAACTCCTATAAATTTCTGTCTGTTAAGCAGTACAACCAAGATCAGATGGAAATCGAAAACCAAGAACAGTTCGCAAGATACCTTTCAAATATTAAGTCTTTTGCTCTTGATACGAAAGCACAAGACAAGAAAGGCCTTTTAGGCCGTTTCCTGTCTTTCTAATTATTTAATTTTGAATTCTTTTTTGATTTGGTGAACTTGATTAACCGGTTTAAAGTCACCACAGATTTCGTTAGAGATATTCTCGACATCGATATAGCTTGTTAAGTTTCTATCACATCGAGACATTCCGTTAGTGATAGAGCTAAACTGATCACAGCTTTTTTCAAATTCTTCTTGAGCAAGATTAAATTCAGAAATTGACTCAGTGAGGGCAATCACTGCTGCTTCTGACTTACCACTTCTAGCTTCTTTTGCTTTCTTATCAATTTGAGAAAGATGAGCGTAAAGTTCACTTCTTCTTGTCGTCACTTCATCAAGTGAATGTTCAATTTCAGGAGTACATTGAATCTTTATTTGATTTGATGGTCTCTCTTGTCTCTGATCCGTTCTCTCAGTTGTTTCGGGCTTTGTTGCTACTACTGTTGAAGACTTTCTCTTAATTCTTTCAAGATTCTTTTTCATATTTTCAATATTAGTTCTATGAAGTTTTAATGAAGAACATGTTTTTAGTACTTCGCTTGTTTCTGGTACTGAGTTCATTGACTGGAATCGAGCGTTTCCTTTAAGAACTCTTACAAGAGGGAATGTTCCAAGACACTGCTTGTACTTGTTAGACTCAAGGCAGATGGTATCTGCTGTTGGCTTAATTTTTGCGATTCTGCTTTCATAGATATCAAAGAAACTTTTTAGAGCTTCTGATTTCTTCGAAGCATCGGCTTGGTTTCTAGCATTATCGTATTGGGTTTTAAGTTCACCGTAGTTATCAAAAACTTTCCAAGCGGTGTTGTACATAACAGAAATCCATTGAAGCTCTTTTTCTGAACAACTTCCATCTTCGGCAGTGATAGGTGTTGTCGGGTGAGTGACAATGGGCTTAGCTTCCGTTTTAACTTTTTGTTCTGGCTTTCTTTCTTCTTTATTTTCGGTTTCGTCTTTTTCTTCAATCTCTGGTTGAGTGACAATTGGCTTAGCTTCCGTTTCAACTTTTTGCTCTGGCTTTCTTTCTTCTGAATCAAGAGTTTCATCTGAAGTGATATTGAGTTCTTTGATTTGTTGATACCCTCTATTAAGAAGAAGAATATCAGACTCTTCAATTTGGCAGACTTTATTAAAGAAAGAAGCATCCTCAACTTGCGCTTGCTTTTGTTCCGTTAACCAACAAACGGCTTCGCTGCTTGTTACTGCTGCAAGTTCTGTACAAACTTGAATCATTTTTCCATAGATCCCAGCTGCAGTGTTTAGATCAATGGATTCATTAATTCCAAAAGCTGTCTCCCAATCTTTTAAGAACTCTGCTTTCGCAGCTGCTCTTGCTGAAGGTTCTAGTGATTGGTTAAGGCTATTCGCTTGTGATTGCTTAAGAGAGATCATTGATTTCGTTAAAAGGTCATTAAGCATTGTCGCTTGAGTGTATTTTTGCATTAAAGAATCAGCACAAATTCTCTGATCATCAACAGGAAGAATTTCTACTGTGTCATTAGCATCATCGTTTCCAGAACCATCATCAGGATTTGTATTCTCTTCTGGCTGAGGAAGATTAGGATTTGGGTACGGTTGTGTTATGTAATCATCCTTTTGATTCAAAACAAAAGTCACTTTATTATAAAGTTCTGTTGATCGATCCATTTCTTTATTGACGTCACAAAGTTCCTGAACCTTTTTAGCGTTATAAAGTTCACCACCGGCCATACAACCAGCCTCAATTCCAGCTTCTTCATTAACAAGTTCAATATTGGGGCAGTAAACTTTTGCAAGCCTATAATAAGACTGAGATAAAGAGTATTGCTCCATCTCATAACTCTTTTCAACGGCCTTCTTAGTGGCGTCATCACCAGTCGCAATTGTGAGCGCCATCTTCTCAAGATTATCGAGTGAGTTATTTAAGTCTGTATGCGACTGATTCATTTGAAGAAGCGTATCAGACAGCTCGCCAGGGCATTGAATTGATGCTGGGTTAAGATCTGTAATCCGTGATGCTCGCTTGCGATTATTATCACAAGAAACAAGAGTCACTAAGATCCCAAGAATGAGTACTGCTTTCATGTCGCCTCCATAAATTTAGACACTTACTCAAAATTATCCCCTCTATGACCAGTTGAGTCATGCGCTCTGTAATGATTTCAATGAATTGACAATAGAATAGACACTACGTATTAAGAGCTATGAATTTTTTCGACTTAGCCCTTAATGATTTAAAAGACTTATGCCTCGAGCTGGGTCTTAAGCCGTTTGTAGCAAAACAGGCCTATGATTGGGTCTACCGAAAACATGTCTTTAATATAGAGGAGTGGAGCAATCTCTCCAAAGAGGCCCGGACCACACTCAAAGAAAAATTGAACTTTGATCTGCCTCAAATTATTTGGGAAGGGGTCTCAGTTGATCAGACCCGGAAGTTTCTCCTTCGAGTGGGAAAGAATCACAGCATTGAGGCCGTCATTATCCCGGCCAAAGATAGCAG
>JAUHYH010000268.1 GCA_030426585.1 Bacteriovoracia bacterium | reverse complement strand
TGGAGATCTTTTTCCCTTTATCGTCGATGACTGTTCGAGGGGTATGAGTATAGAGAATTTTCTGAAGAAAAAGTTGTAATTTAGTTGGCGGGAAAACATAAACATCTTTATAGAGAAAGAATCCAACGTTCTTTTCCCATTTCTTGATATCCCGTCTTAACTTCCAAACTTGGAATCTTAAGACAAGGTGAACTAAGAAAGGGATCACAAGAGAGGTGATGCAAAAGAATGATACGACAAATGAAACTGGAACCTTACTCCCTTTACTCATAAAGATGAAAATTGAAACTCCCATCATTATCACGTTCATCATCAAAGTGGCCTTAAAGGCATCCTTAAAAGTAAAATCATAAATATGCTCATTGATTTCATCAAATCTTAGAGTAATCGGCTGGTGACCACTATTTTTCTTGTCAGCGATTTTCTTCGCGAGTTTACCAATAAAAAGGAATGCAATTTGTTCAATCATTATTTTATGATTCTAAAATCGATCAAATAGAGGATCTTTCGATAATCGAAAAAGGTTATGAAATTAAGTACTTAAGAAAAATGGGGTTATTGGCTAATTGCCAAAAAAAGCAGGCAGATGTGTGACTGGTTGGTTTAAAACGCTTTAAATTAACCCAAAACCAAACATCAATGAAGAGTCATACTTCTTGATAGCTGTAGGAGGGCGTTGGTCATAGGTGTATTCGTATTCGACGTTTATTGTAACGGAGTCACTGATCTTCTGAGAGATTCCAGTATTGAGAATAACTCGTAAATCATTACTTTGTTTTAGCGAAGGTTGAGCATAGATGATTGAAGAAAACTCTAGACCTCGATCAGTTTGATAGGTTCCCGATAAATAAAAATTTCCTCTGATAGCATCTTGATTGGTTCGTGCTTCGATTTCTTCATGCTCAAAAAAAGCACCAGCTCCGGCGTTAAAATACTTCTCTTCATTTCGATAGCCTAACCCAAAGACTTCCCGAAAATTAAGGGCCCTGAAGTTATCGTATTCAACTTGGGTATAAGCTTCCCAATGATGAGGTTCCTCTAGTTCTCGGGTAAAACGAAAATGAAGACTCCCGTCTTCTGTATCTTTTTGATCAAAGCTTTCACCATATCTAAAATCACCGATGAGGATGTATTCATTTTTATCTTTCACATAAGAGTTAAGTGTAGAGATATTACTGAGAACTTTGTCTGTGTTCCCTGACTGAGAATTAAATTTTAACTTTGCACTTTTGGTAAAACCTTCAAAAGAATTTTTTCGTAAGCTTTCGATGTTAATGAAGGAAAAGGCTGATAGGGGAACTAGAAACAACAAGAGAATATTTATACGCATAGTTTTATTGTAACTATTTCGAATAAATTATTCTAGGTTTGCGTACTGTTGTTGAGCAATGAACTCAGGAAGTTTTGTCTAAGTAATTTAGAAGCGAGGTTTAACACCATCACCTTTTGGAAAAACAAAATCCGGAGAAACAGGACAAGCGAGTTTGTAGCCAGAGTAAAATCGGTATGTGCCGCATTATTAGATCAACTACTTAAATTTTACGAGAATATAAGTAGGTTCAGTCTGCCTTTGATGTTAGCATTTTGATATGAGTCTTGAAAAAACTTTGGCCAAAATTTTTAATTTGAATGAACAGAATTGGTTGAAACATTCGAATCCAGTCAGTGTTTATACTCGCTATTTAGTTCTTCCATTTTTATCTGCTCCTATATATTTTCGATATGAACTAGGGAATATTTGGTGGGTATTCTTTGTTTTGGCGATTCTGTGGATGTTTATTAATCCAGTTCTTTTTCCTAAACCCAAATCAACAAAAAATTGGGCCTCTCGATGTGTATTAGGTGAGAGAGTTTATGCTAAGAGAAAGGAACTCAATCTTCCAGAACATCACCAATCTCCAATCTTTGTTCTTTCTAATCTATTAGCCTTTATAGGTTTCGTACTCACGTTTTATGCTGCTTACTACGATGAGGGGAAGTTGATGATTCTTTCAATACTTCTAGCGAGCCTTGCTAAAACATGGTTTCTCGACCGTATGGTTTGGCTATATCTGGAATGTAAGCACCTCGATCCCGAATTTGAGAGCTGGGATTATTAGGAAAAGAACTTCTATTCAATAGACAGAGTCAGACCCGTCGAACCTTGCGCGCAAGTATAAGTCCCTTTCCATTGCCCTGAAACAGGCCCTTGAGATTTGATGCTGGTTCGCTTGAGATTAAATTCTTTACAGCCCTTGGCCTCAACCTTTCCGGTAAAAGAACTTAAGTCTTCAG
>JAUHYH010000074.1 GCA_030426585.1 Bacteriovoracia bacterium | reverse complement strand
CCTACGGGATCAACGTTTTCCATGTTACAAACGATGATAGCGTTATCTTTTGCATCTCTAACAACTTCGTACTCGATCTCTTTAAACCCAGCAATACTCTGTTCGATTAAGCACTGACCTATTGAACTTAAAAGAAGACCTTTCGCTAGGGTCTTTTTAAATTCTTCTTCATTATAGACAAGTCCTCCCCCAGAGCCCCCAAGAGTATAAGCAGGACGAATAATACAAGGGAAGCCAACTTCCTGAGCAACTCGAATCCCATCTTCAATCGTAGAGACAATTTCACCTTCAGCAACTGGAATTCCCATCTGGATCATTTTCTCTCTGAAAAGCAAGCGATCCTCAGCGTAAACAATAGTCTCTAAATGAGAACCGAGAACTTTACAGCCAACTTTTTTCAAGAAGCCTGATTCCGAAAGAGTCTTCGCCATATTCAAGGCAGTTTGACCGCCGAAAGAACTCATCAAAGCGTCAGGGCGTTCTTTAAGAATGATTTTTTGAACAAACTCTTCAGTAATAGGTTCCATGTAAACTTTGTCGGCCATGGTCTTGTCAGTCATGATAGTTGCGGGATTTGAGTTAATAAGAACGGATTCAATCCCTTCTTCTCTCAAAACTTGCAAACATTGCGAGCCTGAGTAATCAAACTCTGCGGCTTGCCCGATAATAATAGGTCCAGATCCGATGACGAGAACTTTTTTGTACTGACTCATTGTGCGGCCTCCATCATTCCTTTGAATTTTTCAAATAAGTAGTTGGTATCTCTAGGACCAGGTCGATATTCTGGGTGAAACTGAACAGAAAACACCGGAAGGGTTTTATGCGACATTCCCTCAAGTGTTCCGTCATTTACGTTTATAAATGTTTTAACGAGTGGCGTGTTTGATAGTGAGTCTTCTTTAACAACATACCCATGATTTTGAGAGCTCATGAAGACTCGTCCTGTTTCTAAATCTTTAACAGGGTGATTCCCCCCTCGGTGCCCGTAGAGCATTTTTTCGGTTTTTGCTCCGTTAGCGAGAGCAAGTAGCTGATGCCCCAAGCAGATCCCGAAAGTGGGAAAACTCTCTTGAACCTTTTTTATTTCAGCAATCACTTCAACCAATTCATCAGGATTACCCGGACCGTTTGAAAGACAAACCCCTTTAGGATTCAATTCCTTCACTCGCTCAAAAGGAGTATTATAAGGAACAACTGTCACTTTAAAGCCCATATCCACTAAGCATTCTTTAATATTAGCTTTATAGCCAAAATCGTAGAGAACCACATGTTCCCCTATTCCAAAAACTTCTTCTTTATTAGAACTCACTTTAGAGACCTGACCTTTCAGCTCAGTGCTCTGAAGTTTATCTTTGACTGAATCAAAGCTGGTATCGATTCCCGTAATCACTCCTCGGAAGGTACCGTGTTCTCTAATTTTTTTTGTGACTGCTCTTGTGTCGACCTCACTCAAGCAAACCAAGTTATTGTCTTTAAAAAACTGGTCAAGAGTAATTTCATTTTCAAAGTGAGAGGGATAATCACAAAGCTCTCGAACAATAAAACCTTTGCAGGCCGTTTTCTTTGCCTCGGCAAACCTTTGGTTCACCCCATAGTTTCCAATCAAGGGGTAAGTCATGCAGATAATTTGATCACAACTGGGGTCAGTTAAAATCTCTTGGTACCCCACCATTGAAGTGTTAAACACTACCTCTGCTACTGGTGAGTTCTCTTGAGTTCCGTTAAGAACTCCTAGAAACTCTGTTCCATCCTCTAGAATCAGCTTTCCATTAAATTTCATAAGTCGCATCCTTATAAACGGGTTTCCCTTCAAAAAGGGTCAGTACTGGCCATCCCTTAAGCTTCATTCCCTCAAAAGGAGTATTTCTCCCTTTTGAAGCAAAAGTTTCTGCACTCACTGTTTTTTCTTTTTCTAAGTCGACCAAGACGATATCGGCTTTATCTCCAACTTTGAGACTGCCATTTGAAAGCTTAAAAAGTTCTTTTGAGTTGGTACTCATTAACTCGACCAACCTTTTCATTGTAATCTTCCCTGTCGCTACAAAGTGAGTATAGATAAGCGGAAGGGCCGTTTCTAAACCAACAATTCCAAAAGGAGCTTCATTGAGATTCTTCGATTTTTCAGTCTGAGTATGAGGAGCGTGATCCGTCGTAATAATATCGACTGAACCATCAACCAAGCCTTTTTGAAGAACTTCTCTATCTTCTGTAGATCTTAAGGGGGGATTCATTTTGAAGTTCGCGTTTGATGCCGGAATATCAACGTCAGCTAAAATTAGGTGGTGTGGCGTCACCTCACAAGTCACTTTAAGATGTTTATTTTTTGCATTTTGAACATGCCTAAGAGAGTCAGCCGCACTTAAATGAAGTACATGATAATGCCCTCCATTCTTTTCAAGCAGCTCAATATCTCTTCGAACCATTTCCGCTTCCGCAGATCCAGGTTGACCTTCAACCCCAAGCTGTTTCGACTTTTCACCTAAATGAATCGGGGCCCCATGACTAATGCTTTCAACCTCACAATGTTGAAAGACAACAAGATTATTTTTCTGAGCTTCAGAAAAGACTTTATCCATCACTGAATCATCTTGAACCCCTCGTCCGTCATCAGTGACCCCTAGGATTCCAAGTTTTTTATATTCAGAGTAATTACAAACTTCACTTCCCTGAATCCCTTTTGTCATGGCAGGAATCGGAAGAACTCGACAAGTCCCGATGTCTTCAATTTTCTTTAATAAAGTTTTAAGAATATCGGCATTATCTAAGGTTGGGTTAGTGTTGGGCATGCAAGCAACAGTCGTGAATCCCCCTCTCACAGCAGCGGCCATTCCTGTTTTTAAGGTTTCTTTTTCCTCTTGCCCTGGTTCACGAAAATGAACCTGCATATCGACTAAACCAGGAAGAGCGCATAACCCCTTACCCTCAAAGATTGTCTCCGCAGGGGCATCGATCTTTGGAAGAATTTCTTTAATAATTCCATCTTCAATCAAAACATCTGATGTTGCTTCTCCATAGAGTCTTATGTTTTTAATCAATGTCCTAGCCATTAAATACCTCGCTCAGAACGGCCATTCTTGCATAAACCCCATTCGTAACTTGATCCCAAATTTTAATTTTAGGATCATTCAGTATTTCACTGTCGAGTTCTACCCCTCTATTAAAGGGACCTGGATGCATAATAATGGCATTCTTTTTGGTTTGCTTGAGTCGCTCAAGCGTCATTCCATATTTCAAATTATAATCTTCAGAAGTAATAAAGGTTTTCTCATGCCTTTCAAGTTGATTTCTTAAAAGCATGACAACATCGCTATTCTTTAAACACTCTTCAAAGTCTGGATTCTTAAATTCATGATCAAACTCTCCAAACTCAGGAGGAGAGAAAAGATTAAGTTTTCCTTCAAAGTTTTTATAGAGATCAACAAAGCTCGAAGCCACCCGAGAATGTTTAATATCTCCTATTATAGAAACGGTGAGATTTTCAAGTCTTCCAAAATGATCATAAATCGTCATCGCATCCAAAAGTGCCTGAGTTGGGTGCTCTCTTGTCCCCTCGCCTGCATTAACAATCTTCATATCCAGTTGCTCAGCGATCTCTCCAAGAATCCCTTCTTGCTTTAAGCGAACAACGGCAACCTTAGTCCCCATCGATTCAATTGTTTTAAGAGTGTCATATAAAGTTTCCCCTTTAAGCGTGCTTGAGTGCCCAGGGTTAAAGTTTAAAGTTTTTAACCCAAGCTTTTTCGCAGCGGTCTCAAAGGAAAGCATGGTTCGAGTGCTCGGTTCCAAAAAAACAGGACAATAAAATGTGGGGGTTAAAGTTTGATAGGATTTACCTTTTTTGAATTCCAATCCGAGATCGATAATTTTTTCAATCTGAGATTTCGAAAGGTTTTTTAATGTTAAAAGGTTTTTTAATCCCATATCTGGTTATACTTCATTTTTACCCTCTCCATGGTTTGGTTATATCGAGCTCCATAATGAGTTTTAAGTTGGTCAAACTCCATCGAACTCAAGCTGAATCCTCCAGCTTTTTCTAATTCATCTTTTAAATTGGTTTTATCTTCATAGGCCTTAAAGGATGCTTCCTGCACTAAACGATACAAATCCTCTCTTCTCTGATCTGTTTTTTCTAACAATTCATGAAGGTAATAGCTTGAAAGATAAACTGAGTTTTCTTTTACCTTCCCTTCAATCACCTCTTCATTTACGACTAAGTTTTGAACCACTCCGGTCATTCTTTTTAGAGCGTAATAGAAATACCCCAAGCAATCTTGAAGATAGATTCTCTCCGCACTTGAGTGCGCAATATCTCTTTCGTGCCAAAGCGGGATATTATCAAGCGCAATACTCACATAAGAACGAAGTACTCGTGCCATCCCCGTAATATTCTCTGAGCTAATAGGGTTTTTCTTATGAGGCATAGTTGATGACCCTTTTTGAAGTTTTGAAAAACCTTCAGCCAGCTCATTAAGGTCTGAATGCTGGAGATGCCTTAACTCAACAGCAAGCCTTTCCATAGAAGTAGCGGCAATCGCAATGGTTGAAACCATCTTTGCCCAAATATCTCTTGGAAGAACCTGACTCGATACCGGTTCAACCTTTAACCCTAGACTTTCAATCGCGTCTTTTTCAATTTCATGATCAAGAACGGTATAGCTTCCAACGGCCCCAGAGAGTTGTCCCGTAAGATCCGCATGAATATTTTTTAATTCAACATAAGACCTTGCTGCTTCGGAAAAAAAGCTTAAGAATTTTTGACCGAACATAATTGGCTCAGCGAAAATCCCGTGAGAACGCCCCATGCTTAAGAGGTCTTTATGTTTTTCAGCTCTTTCCAAAAGAGCTTTCAAGTAACCTCTATAAATAGGAAGAATGGCCTCAAGTGATTGCTTGATTTGAAGGTTAGTCGCTGTATCAATAATGTCCGAAGACGTAGCTCCAAAATGAAAAAACCGAGCAAGCTCGGTATCCAATTGTTCTGTAATAGAGGTACAAAACGCGATGACATCGTGATGGACCTGAGCTTCAATTTCTTGGACGCGCTCTGGTCTTATCTGAACCTTGGACCTTATAGAGTCCGCCGTCCCCTTTTTGACACGATCATGGTTTTCAAGCGCCTTAATAAGGGCAAGCTCAACATTAAGATATTGGGTGAACTTATTATGATCTGCCCAAAGGTCGGTAATTTCGGGAACGTTATAGCGCTCTATCATGGTGCCGCCTTTAAGTTATCTGAATTTTTGGGAAAAGGGATTGAGTAGCTGTTTGAAAAGCGATTGGAGTCAAAAAAAATTGCGCCAAAGTAAGAGTCTTTCACTACTCCTCTATGTTAAACCTTCAATCATTATGATAGTTTTAGTTAAGTTCGTCCAATACTTATAACAGGGGAACTTGCATGTCCACTAATCAATCTCAATCACAAACAATGGCCATTATCGGTGCTCAATGGGGCGATGAAGGGAAAGGTAAAATTACCGATTTCCTCTCTCAGTACGCCGATTACGTCGTCCGCTTTCAGGGCGGAAATAACGCAGGCCACACTATCATTGTTGATGGTAAAAAAACGGTTCTTCACATTATCCCTTCAGGGATTTTGAGTGGGCACTGTATCTCCGTTATCGGCCACGGTGTGGTCCTAGACCCAGAAGTCTTTAAGAAAGAAGTCGATTCTTTGATCGCTGCCGATGTAAAAGTCACTGGAGCGAATCTCAAAGTCTCTCTCAACGCGAATGTTATCACTCGTTATCACCAACTGCTTGATCAAACTCGTGAAAACGCGAAATCCAGTGAGAAGAAAATTGGAACAACAGGGCGAGGAATTGGTCCTACTTATGAAGACCGTACGTCTCGTAGAGGGGTCAAGGTTGCTGATCTCTTTAATAAAGACATTCTTAAAGAAAAGTTAGAGCTCATTCTTCAGGAAAAAGAAGTCCTCTTCAAAGAACTCTATAAAATTGAATACCCAAGTATCAATGAAGAGATTGAAAGGCTTTATGAACTTGGGCAATACATTTTCCCTTTTGTAGCAGACACTTTTTCTCTACTTGATAAGGCCCTTTCAGAAAATAAGAAGGTTCTTTATGAAGGAGCTCAAGGGGTTCTGCTTGATATCGACTATGGGACCTACCCGTTTGTCACTTCTTCCAACACATCAATTGGGGGGATTTACACGGGAGCCGGAATTCCAGGACATAATGTCGACGAAGTCCTAGGGATCTTTAAGGCCTATACCACAAGAGTTGGGGGTGGACCTTTTCCTACTGAACTTAACACTCCAATTGGGGCCCATATTCAGGACAAAGGTAAAGAATTTGGAGCAACGACGGGAAGACAAAGACGTGTGGGATGGCTTGATGTCCCTCTTCTTAGATATGCCGTTAAGGCCTCAAACCTCACGGCCATTGCGCTTACAAAGATGGATGTTTTAGAAGATCTTGAAGAACTTCAGATCTGTTATGCCTATGAATATGATGGCAAAGAATATGACCAAACTTTTCCTGGAATGGACCTTTCTAAAGTGAAGCCACTTTTTAAAACAGTGCCTCCCTTTAAGAAAATTATGGACGACCAGGGAAAACTTACAGATGACGCAATCAGCTATATCCGAATGGTAGAGCAAATGGCAGGAATCCCTGTAAAAATGGTAGCATATGGCCCAGAGCGTCAACAGCTTCACCTAGTAGAAAATACACTCGGTTTCTTGAATTAACCAAACTAGTGCTATGTTCCTCCCTATCCATCATTAGGGAGGAGCAAATGCGTTTTATCGTTCTGACAATAAGTCTTGTATTTCTGATTGGCTGCCAGCCAGAACCCGCACGAAAACTAACGGAACAAGAAAGAGTCGCCGATATGTATTGGCTCTTCTCAAAGTTTGATCACAACTATGCTCCCAGAACACTCAAAGAGAAGCTACATGGTTTTGATTACGAAAGACTCAAAGACAAATATCTAGAAGAAGCTAAAGCCGATCAAGAAAATCCTGAGTTCTTTCAACTTATGCATAAATTCATTGCAGAGTTTAAGGATGCACACACCTCAGGGAGTATCCAAATTTCAACACTCCCAGGACGCTCAAAGATAGCTTACTTAGGTTTCTCTGGAGTTCGAGATGGAAAAAACCTTGTTGTTAAAAAGATCCTTCCCTCGATTCGAACAGAGGATTTAAATATTATTGAAAAAGCATCTGCCTACCCCATCAAGGAAGGCGATATCATAATGGAGCTTGATGAGCGACCACTCTTTATCGCTCTTCAAGAAGACATTCTTCCTTATAGAAATCTCGGGAATGATGAATCAAATAAATCAGGACTCTTAAACGGTCTTTTTACTCGATATTCTCATAAAACACCGATGCCCAAAAAAGACATGGCACTCTTAAAAGTGAAAAGAGGAAAAAGAGAGTTTGAAGTAGAAATTCCTTGGGTCACTAAGGACTTTGTTACTTTCAGAGAAGAGCAAAAAGAAGCTATTCGAAAAAAGGCTGCGAGAGCATCAGGTGACTCTGAGTATGATAGGGACATTACAGAAGGACAATTTGAAATCTTAAAGACTATGACTGAACTAATCTCACGAGGTTTGATTAGTTTTGAAAAAATAACTCAGATTCTCTCAACTGAAAAAGACTTTTCGAAGATTCAAACAGCATTTTATCAAAATATGGAAGCTTATGATGTACGAGATAACTTCAGACTTCCTCAAGAAGAATACCTATGGCCGATGATTGGAATGTTTGAAGCTTACTTTGGTGCTGCAACCGACGAAAAAGAAAAGAAAACTCCTTTTGAAGAATTAAAAGAAAAAAGATTTGTACCCGAAGATAGTTACCCTGTAGAAAAGGCTGCTACATTCCCAGCCTATATTACATTTAAAAAGAATGAAGCTGGTGAACGAGAAATGATTGGGGTCATTAATATCAGTACATTTAATCCCGTCGGAAATGCCGATGACATACTTAAGGAATATAAAGCGACTTTGAAACATTTTGCTGATTTTGGAGTTAAGAAACTTGTTCTTGATCTTATTGATAATGGCGGTGGTTCGCTTGAGCTTGGATATAAGATGAGCCAAGCACTTACCACAAAAAAAATAGAGCTTGCTAAAATTCAATATGCTCTCAATGAAAACTGGATTGATAATTTTCACAGCTCTAGCCTTAATGCTGCAGGTGACTTTGAAAAGGAAATCGCTCGAAGAACTTACGTTGAGTTAAACGACCAAAGGGATCAAGGACTCAAGCTTTCAAAGCCTTATAGTCTTCACTCGCTTTATCCTTTTAAAATTGTTGAAAATACAGAACTTATGATTGATGACAAACCCTGGGAGTTTGAGGTGGTTCTCGTCACTAATGAGCTCTGTGCATCAATGTGCGATATTTTTACGGCGATGTTTAGTGATAATAAGCTCGGTAAATTTATTGGAACTCAGACGATGGGTGCAGGAGGAAACGTAACAACCCATATTCAGGCGCCAAATAGTAGCTTGGTATTACGTCAGACAGAGTCTTTATTTGTAAGAACTAATGATGAGAAGTCATACATTGAAAATAATGGAATAAAACCAGATATTGAAACCGAAATTATGAATGAAAGGAATAAAAAGTTTCAACCATCAATGACAAAAGCATTTGAGGTTTTAGTTCCCGGTCCTAAAGAGACAGAAAAAACTGAAGAAGCTGAGCCAGAAACAGAGACATTAGCAAAGGCTAACTAACGGTAGCGAATCTGCCCTAATAAGAAGTGAAGTGCCCATTTAGGAAGCGCACTCGCAAAGTGACAAATACAACTAAAAATTCCAGGGAAGCCGTAATAAGGCTTCCCTTTTTTTACGGCATTTCTAATCAGTTCAGAGGCTTTATCTACATCCATTAAAAAAGGCATGGCATGATTATTTTTTTGAGTTAAAGGCGTTTTGATATAACCCGGTAAAATACAAGTCAGCTGAATTCCAAATTGCTTAAGATCTATCGACATCGATTCTGAATAGGTTCTTACAAAAGCTTTGGAAGCACTATAGGCCGCATTCCCAGGAAGACCGAATAAGGCCGCAAGTGATGAGATCGTTACAATAGTTCCTGAATTTTGTTTCATCATGGGCTTAAGCGCCACTTCCATTGAATTGATAAAGCCATTGACGTTAACATCAATCAGACTTCTATCTCTCTCGATTTTGGGCTCTTTAACTTTCTTTCCTGCACCAATCCCCGCATTGGCATAAAACATATCAAGCGTATTATTTTCTCTGATAAATTGATCAAGTGCTGCTTGAAGTTGGTCGAAATAAGCGACATCTGCTTTATAGAATTTTATGTTTTCAATCGCTTGAAGATCCTTAGTGTACTTCTCACTTGAGCGTCCACAAATTCCGACTTGATGACCTTCTTTGGCATAATCGAGCGCCAACTGTTTACCGATACCAGTTGTCCCTCCCGTTATAAAAACATTCATGATTTAAGTGTAAAGAGGAGTGTTTCTTTTGTCAGTAAACTGTTTCGCTCAACTACTATTGGCCTACATCGCTACCCAATTGGTGACCTTCTTATCATCATTTAATTATGAAAATTATTATTGTCGCTCTTCTATCAATGTCTGCTTACGCCAACTCTCCTAAGGCACGGTTTTGTATGGAGCGATCAAACTTCAGATCTATTCAGAGCACTTTAACTAATCCTAACAATTTAATGGGGTTTGATAATCAAGGCGGTATTGCGAATGGTGGGGTTTGTTGGTGGCATTCACGCTTCCAAAGAAACTCTCATTACCTAGCACTTTTCCAACCTGATCAAAAAAAAGAGGAACCTCGTTTTTATAAACGCCTTATTCGCCTGATGGTCAAAGGGAAAAAAGTTGTTAAGATTCCCGGATATAAAAACTTAAAAGAATTCTCTAAAACTTATAGAAAGTATATCCAGCGCCAACTCAATAAATGGCAACTGAAAGATGGATTTCTCAAATTTGCTTGGGTAAATGGGCTTCAAGGAAGATCATCAACCACTCCAGAAAAACTTGAGAACATGATGGATAAGCTCTATCAAATCGTTGAAGGGCAAAAGAACCTCACCTATACCAAGCTTCAACTTCAAGGAATAGTTGCGCACGCTTGGCTTGTTTATAGAATGAAAAAGATGCCCAATGGGTATGAAATTTTCTTTATTGATAGTAATTGGGCCAGCCAACCAAAGAAATACTATTACCAATACGATGACAAGACTCTCGATGTTTATGGAGGCGGGCTTCTCTATCCAGAAAAAGGAAGAGAGTTTGATAAGCTAAAAGGGATTGTTACAGAGTATTGTTCAACTGCTCTTTAATAATTTCTTCAGTAATCCCTTGATATTTAAAGTGGAGCTTTAAGAAGAGATTCTCAGTCGTCGGAACGTAAAAACCACAATAATAACCCTTCAGATAAATCAACTTCACACCCTCATGGATAAGAACTTCAAGATCAACTTCTTTAGTCTTCTCATTCAAGGCCTCCGAGAGTAGGTCATTGACGAAATTTTGTTCTAGGTTATAACCATTTTCTCTGAGGGTTTCGAGGAGTTGTTTTTTTTGATTGGTATAATCTTCAAACTGAAATTTAATGGTTTTTAAAGTATGCCCATAAGGGCAGTGCAGGCACGAACTTTTACAGCAATGCCCTCTTTTTCTTAAGAATTCAGAAGTCAGGAAGCGTGTTCCTTGGTCGTCGAAATAGCAATCCATGAAATTAGTGTATCAAAGAAAAAAGAGAAAGAAAGTTAGATATTACTATCATCAATCATAACAGGTATATTTTGATTTGAACTAGAATTATCTCCTAGTTTATCACTTCCATTACTTCCCCAGCAGTAAGTGTTACCAATTGAGGAAATACCACAAGAATGATTATAACCGAGAGAAAGTTTTATGAATTTTTCATTCGCTTTTTCAAAGTTTGATGTCACAACAAGTTCTGGCTCCATCACAATACCATTGGCTCCATTCCCCAATTGGCCATCCAACCCTCTTCCCCAACAATAAGTATCACCATTAGAGACAAGGATACAGTTATGCTCACTTCCCGCATAAAGATCAATGGGCTTTAGTGTCGTCCCTAAGTTTGAACCATTAATAATCTGCTGTGGAATGGCAGCAAAACCTGCTTGAGTTCCATTTGAAAGTTGTGCTTGAGAATTATCTCCCCAACAAAAGACTTTCCCTCCTGAAGTTAAGGCACAAGTGTGATTATCTCCAGCAACGAGTTTCACAACTTTTTCAGTTCCAGAAGCAATAGCTGCATGATTTATAGCAACAGGTCTATCTTCACCTGTCGGGGCATTTCCATTCCCTAACTGTCCAGAGTCATTCCTCCCCCAACAATAAACCTTACCATAAG
>JAUHYH010000267.1 GCA_030426585.1 Bacteriovoracia bacterium | reverse complement strand
CAGGTGAGGTTGATGTTTTTTTTGATCAGTACTGTCAATCATTAGACCAAGTTGATTCAGCTTTAATAAAGTTAACAGGACTAGAAAAAATTATTGAGAAAAAAGAAGAGCTTAATAGAGTAGCTCAATCTTTTCCTCCATCTCTTGAGTCGCTTGAATGTTTGGGAAAATCTATTGACGAAGGAATTGATAGAGTCAAAGAAATTTATGGGCATGGGGATTGGGACCATCGCCTTGTTTTTTTAAGAAGTAAAGTCGAAAAAAATATAAGTAGTTTAGATCTTGCACCAATGCTTTTCCTAGGGGAAGGTGCTTTTTTTGCAGTTACGAAGATTGAGGGTGATTTAATAAAAGCTCATAGATTCTTAGAAAGAACTTCTATTGTTGATGATAAAGCTCTAGTTTTGGTGAGTGATGCAACGACTATAGTATTGAAAAGATATCTAGACAAAGAAAAAACAGCTCATGAAATTCCTGCAAACTTCGAAGTTGAAATAGATGCTCTTCAGATAGAAGCGGTAATCATAGGAGAATCAATGGGAGTTTTCGGGGGTGCTACTTCTAGAACAAAGGCCAGGCTTGTTAAAGAGATAAAATATTTAACAGATATTGCAAAAGAACTAGAAATAGATTTAAAAGATCCTCTCTCGCGAATGCTTCTTAAGGATGCCATTAAACCTCGAGTGAAAAAAGATTGGTTTTTTGGAAAAAAAATAACTGAAAAGCCAAGAAATTTGTTTTGTTTTGAATTTGGAAAATCTCAATGGGGCACATGTTTTGGGGATATTGGAGCAGAGCCTCCATTGCCTGATAATATTGGAGAAATTTTGGATCGCCCCTGTGTATTCTGGCCCGGTAAAAAGGTAGAAGAAACGCATATGTTAGTTCTCATTCCCAATGCTATTAATGGAAAGCCCTTTAATCTCGATCGTCTCTCTGAGCTCATTAAGAAGCCAAAAGCAGGATATGAAACTCAATATCGACTTTACAAGAACAATATAAAAAAGGGGCTGGGAATAGACAGTTATCCATCCCACTGGGTTCTTATGACCCGAGATGTGATTCCGAGTAGTCAAAATAAGGATTACGAGCATATGAAAGCCCTTGTTCAAACACATGCGCAGCGAAGTGGAATTCCCTATGAGCTACCCACAGCGTTAGAAGCTGCAACTGCAATTTTAATGAATCATGTTAAAACAGGAGAAAAACTTTATTCAGAAAAGTATACTGTTTGCCAAGAAATAGTGAATAAAGGCCAATGGGCAGCGGCCATTGGACGCTTTGCCTGTGAAGAGGCCCACATCAGAAACTTCTACTGCAATAGCCGGGACAGCATGCTGCCCCTCATCTCTTGGGGTGTGTCGGGAATGTATAGGCTGTAGCAGCGGATCACTTTACATCCGTTGCTCACCCTCGGGCCTCCTTATCAAAAATTCTATTATTCCGAGATGTGATGACAAGTGTCGGTTTTAATGAAGACTTAAGATTAAAAAATAATTCTTCAAAGTAAATCTTTGTCTCCATAAAATCTATCTCTTTCTCTTTAAATTAACTTCCTATGGGAGGCATCTATGACTGTGAGCATACAACTAAGTCGAAGTCAACAAGAGATTGATCCCAACAAAGAGGATTGGGAGCTCATGAAAAGATTTGCAAATCTTTTTCATTACACTGTTGACGAAAGCTCTTTTTCAAGAGCATGCAAGCAGGCATTTGAATCTGCTTTAGAAGCTCGTAAACAGAAAAAATGGACGATACTTTCTCGAGAAGAAGTAAAAGACGACCTTGCAAAGCTTGCTGTGTATTTCAAAAGTTATTATGCAGTTTCTCAAAATGCAACACGGACTTCTGAATTTATCAACCAACGTATTGATATCCATTCATTGGAAGCTCACTCAGATCATAAAGAAAAAAAACTTAAAGAAGCCATTGAATCGAGAAAAACCACTCTAGCAGAAAAAAAAGTGAGTCATCCTGAAAAGTATCCTGTTTATTTAGAGAATTTATTGGAAAAAGGATATCTGCATCTTTACGACCATCTTCTTAATATGAAAGCGCTTCCAACTCGCATTGAAAGAGAAAAAAAAATAGAGACATTACCTTTTTCTGAAATTTCCCATATCATTTTGGAAACGCAAAAATCTGTCATTAATCAAGTTGCCTCTATTGTTCCTCGTGATATTCAGAATATTCTTTTTTTATTAGGAAACACTGGAGCCGGGAAATCTACAACATTGTGTTTTCTTCGAGGAGATAAAATGGTAGTAGATGTTAATGGCAAATATTCATCTACCAATGAACAAGATAATTTAATTG
>JAUHYH010000266.1 GCA_030426585.1 Bacteriovoracia bacterium | reverse complement strand
AATTCTTTGGAGACCACTTGGAAAGGCACGCAAGGCAGATCGAATCGAGGCTGAAAGAGTAGAATGGCATCATACTTGTGTTCAGGTGGTTAGATATTTTATTTATTGATAATATTTTTTTAACAAAAGATCTTTAAACCAACGTATTGACTAGTAGTCAAAGCAGCCGTGAACCACTTTATACACTTAAATCATTAATACCAATACAAAATGAAAATCAAGTTATTGATAAGATAAAAACTTATGCTCCGAAAGAGTGTATTGCCTTTTTTGATCAATTCGAAGATTTCAGAGACCTTTCTAAATGCTTAGAAAACCTTAATATCCTTACAACTTACTTAAGCGCTGAGTACTTTGAAGAAAAGTATACAGACTCCTATATTAAAAAGATTATCCCTCATTACAAAAAAGATAAAGTTCTGAAATCGGAACCTGGATTCCTTCCGGCCATCGGTGGACTTTGTTATTATGTTATCTCGACTCAAAACGAAGAGTCTTTTTCTCATATTAAACCTTTTCGTTTTTTGAATACCCTTGAGACAATGAAGATCAGTTACCAGACTCTTACCTCCCTTGAGATTTTCCCTCGTTCACAAGAAACTTATTCCAACTCACTTATTTCTTTGATGGATAAAACACGTTCTTCTATGGGACGAAGAATGCTTAAAGTTGTTGCCCAATCCCCTCTCAATGATAAGAAAGCGATCGAGAAACGCTTAAAGCTTTCAGAATCACTATTAAATAACTTTGAAAAGCTTGAATTCCTTAGAGAGGAACTGGGAAAGATTCGTGATATACCTCGAATACTAGCAAAACTTAGTACAAAAAAGATCCAAGGTTATGACCTTATCAACCTCTCTCGAGGCTTAGAGATTTTTGAAGCGATTCAAAAAGAAGTCACAGTCTTAGAAGAGTACTTCCCTCACAGTCTTTCTGAAGAGTCTCTAAAGAAAACAAAGACCTTAAAGAAGCTGATTGAACGGGCCATTAGTGAAGAAGTTGGTGCAAGTCTTATGAAAGGAAACCTTATTAAAGAAGGGTATTCCAAAGAAAGAGATGACCTTGCCAATATTAACGACAAGGTTACCGAGAGACTTTCTAAGCTTGAGAAGAAGTTCCGTCAAAAATATGAAATTCCAACGCTAAAAATTAAGTCTAACAATATTAACGGTTACTTTATTGAAATCTCTAAAAACCAAGCCAAAAAAGCTCCGGAAAGTTTTCGAAGAAAGCAGACCCTTGTTAATAGTGAGCGCTTCCTTTGCGATGAGCTTGAGAAAATTGAGAATGATCTTGTAACAGCTCATGATAAACTTACAAAAGTTGAAAGAAAGATCTTTAATAAAATCACAAGCCAAGTAGAAGAACTCTCTTCTACTCTTCATGATATTTCTGATTGGATTGCCCAAGTGGATGTGTTCCAATCTTTTGCTTGGTTTGCAAGTCAATTCAATTTAGTAAAACCAGAAATCGTAAAGGGAAAACAAATTGAAATCACTGGGGCTTGGCACCCGTTGATTAAATCAATGATTAAAGATGAATTTGTTTCTCATGATATAAAGCTCAACCAAGATCATTTCTTTGCCCTTATTACAGGGCCAAACATGGCCGGTAAAACCACAGTCATGCGGGAAGTTGCGATTATCCAATTTCTCACGCAACTAGGTTGCTATGTCCCCGCTCTTTCAGCAAAGGTCTCTCTGTGTGATTTTATCTTTTCAAGGATTGGCGCCAGTGATGACATCGTCGGCGGACAATCAACTTTTATGGTTGAGATGAGTGAAACCAGTGAAATCCTTCGCCATGCCAGTGAAAACTCGCTTGTTATCCTTGACGAGATCGGACGTGGGACATCGACTTACGATGGATTGAGCCTCGCTTGGTCACTCCTCGAATACTTTGTGAATCAAATCCAATGCCGCACGCTTTTTTCAACTCACTATCACGAGTTGATTGATGTGGTTGATCAGATTCAGGGTGCGAAAAACTTTACTGTAAAAACGAAAAATACCAATGGAACCATTCAATTCCTTTATGAACTCATCGAGGGCGGCGCCACTCAAAGCTTTGGTCTCAATGTAGCCAAGCTCGCTGGTATCCCTCAACCTATCTTAAGAAGAGCGAAAAAGATTCTTTCTCTGCTTGAGGAAAAAGAAGCACTTCAATCCAATCAGATGGATCTTTTTACGGCACCAACTCAAGAGGTCGCCTCTGAGCTAGAAGAAGAATTCAAACTTATAAACCCCGATGACCTTACACCGAAACAGGCGCTTGAGAAGCTTTATGAGCTTCGTGGTTTTCTTCAATAATGCCCAATA
>JAUHYH010000073.1 GCA_030426585.1 Bacteriovoracia bacterium | reverse complement strand
ATAGCTTTCGATTTTGCTATTAACTGACTAATTTCAGAATATTTCTTATTACTTTCAAGTGTTGCGAGACGAGCGATAATATCACTCTCTGGATTTATCTCAATAGCCTTTTCAAAAAAACCACGAGCAGCCTTATACTCACCGGTCATCGCCATAACAACACCAAGCGACTCCAAGTATTCCGAAAGATATCCACGAAAATATCCAAACTTCATTGATTCTACAATTGATAAGAGGTCTTTAACTTTTTCATACTCTTTCGTGAAAAGATAATATCTCACACCATGAAAAATCACCTGAATACTATCAGGATAAGCATTATAGGCCCTTGCGAAAGCTGCCCCATAATCTGCAAAACTATTCTCAATTTTTAGGTAACGAAGTATCGCTAAGTATGATCTCACGTGAAGTTTTTTTAAAGTAATGAGATTATTTACAATCTTCCTAGCACCCTTAATGTCACCAACATCGATAAGTGCATGAAGATAAGTCGCAGTAAGATCTTCTGTAATTTTGTCATTTATTTTTTGATATTGCCGAACCAGATAGACACTAGCATCAGGTTTTCCAACATTAAGAAAAAATCTTGCCTTTAAATTTACAGCAACTGGGTCTTTTAAATCTTTTGTACTTTTAACGTAGTTCATTAGTTTAAAGATTTTTGCCCCATCTAAGCTAATATCTTGGCTAAAGGGTAATAACTTAACATAAGTACCAACAAGATAAGTCATTACTTTATCATCATCACTAAAGCTTGCTGCCTTAATTCCGTACTCTGCTCTCTTTATCAAATCTTCTAACTTATAATCAGTAAGATCTTTTGCATCTTCTAGAATACTCAAAGCTTTATCTAGATTGGGATTGTTCCCTATTACTGGAATATTGAAAACGGGTTTAAGAAAGCTTGATTGCTGTTTAGATGTAGACGTGTCGTCATCTAAAAGCAGAAATAGAATCAAGACCGTTGCGACAATATAAAGTATTTTTTTGTTTTTGGGTGTTTCTTTGGGGCTAGGCGCAGGAATTTCTTCTATTTCTGGCTCAGGAATCTCTTCATTCAATTCTTCTTCTGTTTGATCCGCCTCAACTAAAGCATTCTTAATTTCTTCGAGATCATAAAATTGTGTTTGATCATGACTCTCATTTTCAGGTGCCGTATCTTTAACCGTTAAATTTTTTTCTAAATTTTCTTCTATCCCTTTTTTATTTTTTTCCAAATAGTCATATGTCTCTTTAGTGATGAGCGTAGAGCTAAGATCAATCTCTTCATTCTCTTTTATGTATTTCTTTTTCTTGGTATTGATTTCGTTCTTTTTAAATTGATCTTTTTTTCTTTTCAGCTTTTTTTGAATTTGTGTTTTCTCTTCCCCTTCATTGAACTGCTCTTTTAACTTTCTTACCAAAGAGGAATCTGTGATTGATTCTTCTTTCAAATCTTCAAAGCCAGGAATATCAATGAGCTTGTACCAATTATCGTTTCCCTCTGATAAAGGACTACAACGAATGAAACGAGGGAAATAACCACGCCTAACGAGTTTTTTTATCTCATCTGCCGTATAGGGCCCAATAATTTCATTGTTAAACTCTACGCGATACTTTTCCACAGCCTAAATTATAACAAAAATAGGGACTTAGGTGTGAAACAGGGGGTTTCTAGCCACCAAGTGCTATAGTCGCAGCCGAATATACCTTATAAATTTTGTCCCAGAATATTCCAAGGACCACAACTGGTATTGTTAAAGCCGCAAGGTAAATCCGTGCAGGAACTGTATACTCAACCAATTCCTCTGTTTCTTCATCTGGTTGATCAAGAGTCATTGTTTTTGCGAGGCGAATATAAAAATATAAAGAAATAACCGAGTTAATCGCTGCAATAAAAGAAAGGCTATAAAGCTTGCTGTTTATGGCCGCAGAAATCATATTAAATTTTGCAACAAAACCACCAAAGGGGGGAAGTCCCGCGAGAGAAAATAGAACAAGGACAAAACAAATTGTTAAAAAGGGATAGTTTTTAACGAGTCCCCTAAAGAAAACATGATCGTCACTTCCGTATCGATTAACAACAAAGCCGGTAATAAAGAAAGCTGCCAACGTCATAAACATATAAACAAGACCATAAAAAAGAATCGCATTAGTTCCCGTTTGGTTCATTACAATAACTCCCATCAGGATCATTCCAACATGACCAATAGAGGAATATGCAAGCATTCTCTTAACTGATTCTTGTCTTAAAGCGGCGAGATTACCTACAGTCATCGTCAAAGCTGCAATAACCTGGAGGAAAATACTCCATACATCACCAAGTGCTGACTCTGCTGAAAAGAAAGTCATTGTAACCCTCGTAACTACTGCAATGCCTGCAAGTTTGGGAACAATTGAAAAGAAGGCTGTCACTGGAACCGGTGATCCCTGATAAACATCCGGTGACCACATATGAAATGGGAAACAAGCTATCTTATAACCAACACCGACAAAGAATAAAAGAAACGAAACAAGAGCCGCTGTAAACTTAGCACCCTCTAAAGTTTTTACACCAACAGCAATATCTGCAAAGTTGATCGAACCAAAAAGACCATAAAGGTGGCTCATTCCAAAAAGCATGATTCCAGCAGTAACTCCACCATATAAGGCATACTTGATTCCTGCTTCCTGAGATGTACTTTCTTTTCTTTTAAGTGAGGTCATTACATAGGAAAGAATTGAAAGCGTTTCAATCCCTAAATATAGAGTTAGCAAGTTTGTTGCAGAAACTAAAAGCATACCTCCAACAAGCACACCTGTTGCCATAATGAGGTATTCTGATTTTAAGTTTTCATAAATATCAGTCGATTTATCACTAATAAAAAAAGTTCCAAGTGTTCCAAGAACCATGATGATCTTCATCGAAGTTCCAAAAGAATCTATGACTACTGATTTTGCAAAAAGAGAGATCGGAGCTATTCCAACATTAGAACCAAGAAGAGCAAGGCAAAGAACCATTCCAATGATCCCCGTTATATAAACGAGCGTTCTTCCACGTTCAGCCATTCCGTAAGCCGCCTCAACAAAAAGCAAACCACACATTGTTAAAATTGCGATTGCTTCAGGTAGGTAAAAAGAGAGATGCGTTAATAAACTTACGGTCACGTCTTTATCCTTGATTTAGAATCGTTAATAAATTTCCAACACTTGCTTTCATTATGTTTAGAATTGGAGCTGGAAAAATTCCAAATACTATTACGGCTGCACATAGAGGAAGCATATAGAAAACTTCTCTCTTGTTCATGTCACTATAACCCTTCACTTCGTCAGAAACTTCTCCAAAGAACATTCTTTTGTACATCCAAAGAAGGTAAGCGGCACCAACAAGAAGTCCAAGAACGGCCACAACAGTGATGCTTGTAAACTTCTTATAAATTCCTAAAAAGATAAGTGCTTCTGAAATAAATCCAGAAAGTCCTGGAAGACCAAGAGAGGCAAACATACCAATGATAAAAATCGTAGTATATTTCGGCATATGAGTCGCAAGACCACCATAACCTTTAGATCCATCTGGTCTAACAATCCATCTGTGATGAGATCTTTCATAAAGAACACCAATCATAAGGAACATCATTGCCGTACTTGTACCGTGGTTGAACATTTGAAGAACTGCTCCGTTAACCCCTTGAGTTGTCATCGCTGCTAAACCAAGCATAACGAATCCCATGTGAGAAACGGATGAATAAGCTACGAGTTTCTTTACGTCTTTTTGCGCCATCGCACAGAATGCTCCATACAGAACTGAAACAACTCCAAGGACAGCAATTATTGTAGAGTATTCAACTGCAGCTTCCGGGAAGATCGGAAAAGCAATTCTCAAGAATCCATAAGTTCCCATCTTTAAAAGTACACCAGCCAGAATAACCGAAACCGCTGTTGGCGCCTGAACGTGTGCGTGAGGAAGCCAAGTGTGAAACGGGAACACTGGAACCTTGATCGCAAAACCAAGGAACATGGCCCAAAAGAAAATCTTATTAAACGCCCACTCGGTACCAAAGATATTTACAGTCATGTCGGCAAACTGCCCACCATGCATTGCTAAGATATTAAATGATTCGCTCCCTTTCCCGGTTGCGTAGTAAAGCGCGATGATACCAACAAGCATCACGATTGAACCAAAGAATGTATAAAGAAAGAATTTAATCGCTGCGTATTCTCTGTTCTCTCCTCCCCAGATTCCAATTAAGAAAAACATTGGAAGCAGCATTACTTCCCAGTAAACGTAAAACAGGAAGAAGTCCATTGCCATAAAGACGCCAAAGACTGATGACTGAAGCATTAGCATTAGAGAAAAATAAGCTTTAACCGACTTTGTAATCGTCCAAGAACTTAAAACACAAATAAAGAATAATAACCCCGTTAAAAGAATCATTGGTAAAGAGATTCCATCAATTGCAAGATGATAGTTGATATTAAATTGCTCAATCCAAGGAGCTAGAATCGTAAATTGGTCTTGCATTTTACCAACTGACTGATCAAACCCTGCATAAAGGAATAAAGTTAAAACAAAAGTTATACCGGTCGTCGCAAGACTGATGTAGCGAACCAGCTGATCTTTTCCTTTCGGAGTGAAAAGAACGGCAATGATTCCAATAACCGGTAACCAAAGAATTGCATTTAATAATTGACTCACGCGTTTACTCCTCTACCTAGACTATGAAGTTTATCCAAACCGTCATAATCGCTAACGCAATAATTAAAACTATAAAATAAATTTGTATTAAACCTGATTGCAGACCGCGAAGTACCGCATGCCCTGTTTTCGCAAGAACACCAAAGGCATCAACGGTATTATCAACAACATTATCATCAAACCATCGACTCGCTCTATAGAGAGTTCTTGATACTTTTTCCCATCCATCAATGGCATACCGGTCATAAAGCCCCATATCAACATAGGCCAAGAAATTATTAAACTTCAAAAGGCCTTTCTGAATAATCACATCGATATAAATCTCGTCAAAGTAGTACTTGTTTTTAAGTGCTGTAACCCAGCCGCTAAACATTTTGACGAATTTCCCTGGGTCAATTGTCCCGCGGATATACATTAAGAAGGCTAAGAAAATCGAACAAGCAACGATCACTACCGAAGCGATTGCTCCTTCTACGTGTGCATGGTGAAGACCATCTTTGTTATCCGGGTTCGGCCCTGCATAACCTGTCATTGCTTCAGAGTCATAAACTGTTTTTTCCAGGACGCGATTTTCTCTTGTATCAACTGATCCAAATTGTTGTTTTGTATAGGTTGAAAATCTTTCGAGATTATTTGTAGGAGAATCTACAAGTGTTTTAAACCATTCCGTTGGAACAACGGGTGCGGGTATTTTTCCTAAGCCTGTTAAAGAGCCTGAGAAAAACATTCCAAGAGTGAATACAGAAAGTATTAACAAGGGAACGTTTTGATTTAATTTTAAATGTTCTGAATGTGCGTGATCATAAATATGCTGATCTCTTGGCTTTCCGTGGAAAGTTAAGAACATCATTCGACACATATAGAAAGGTGTTAGAAAGGCTCCAAGAAAACCAAGTAGCGCTGGAACTGCATACTTATACCCAAGTCCTGCGTGAAGTGCTGTATAGAGTGCATCCCCTAAAATTCTATCTTTTGAAACAAACCCAGAGAAAATTGGAACACCTGCGATAGCAAGAGTACAACACCACATTGCAATCCAAGTCCATTTCATTTTATGACGAAGACCACCCATCTCTGGCATCTCTTGCGTGTGAACAGTATGAATGACAGATCCCGCAGATAAGAAGAGACATGCTTTAAATACAGCGTGAGTAATTAAGTGCATAAAGGCTGCATTATAAGAACCAACACCGATACCAAGAACCATATACCCAAGCTGAGAAATTGTTGAATAAGCCAGAACTGCTTTGAGGTCTGTCTGGATCATTGCAATTGTTGCAGCACCAAAAGCTGTAATCCCACCAATCATTGCAATAAGATTTAAAAGATCACCTGCAACCATCATCGGATACATTCTTAAAGAAAGATAAACCCCTGCGGCAACCATTGTCGCAGCATGGATAAGAGCCGAACAAGGTGTTGGACCCATCATCGCATCAGGTAACCAAACCTGAAGTGGGAATTGAGCGGACTTACCAATTGTTCCTAGAAAAATACAAACACCTGCAAAGGCAGCAAGACCAACTTCCATTCCAAGGAATGAAACCGTTGTTCCAAAAGCACCCGCTTGAACCGCATTATAGATGCTAACAAAATCAACGCTTCCTACTGTGTGCCAGATCGCAAGAATTCCAAGAAGAAAGAAAACATCTCCAACTCTTGTCGTCATAAAAGCTTTGATTGAAGCATAACCCGCTTTTTCTTTTTCAAAATAAAATCCGATAAGAGAGTAAGAGCAAAAACCCATGATCTCCCAAAAGATAAAGACCGAAAGAAGGTTGTCTGAAAGAACTAACCCCAACATCGCTGAGGTAAAGAGCGACATATAAAGAAAGAAGCGTTCATAGCGAACATCACCTTTCATATACCAAGTTGAAAAAATATGAATAAGAGAAGCGACACCTGTAACCATGAGAAGCATGATCGCCCCCATGTTATCAATGTAAATCCCCATATCAATCTTAAAAGTTTCTCCCAGGTCAAACCAAGTGAATACTTTATGAATATAATAGTCAGTGTTCGCAACACCTGTGAAATCAACAGCAATTCTTATTGCAAAAACAAAAGCAACGAGGATTCCCAAAACACTTACTTTATCAACAAGCTTCGGAGCTTTTTTAATAAGTAAGCAGTTCAACGCAAATGCGAAAAAGGGAGCAAGAAATATTGGAGCAACGTTCGCAATAGTATATTCCATCTTAGCCTCTTAGTTCCTTAGCTTCATCAACGTGAATGGTGTTGTTAATTTGGAAATACCGAATAACAATAGCCAATCCTACGGCAGCTTCTGCTGCTGCAATGACAATAATAAATAGAGAGAATATGTGACCATCTAGATTTTGAGTCACAAATCGAGAATAAGCGACAAAGTTAAGAGCTGCAGAATTCAAAATCAACTCAACCCCAAGCAATATCGCAACAATGTTTTTCCTTGAGAGTATTACAGCTATCCCAACAAAAAATAAAACCAATGAAATTCCGAGGTACCATTCTAATCCAAACATCTCAGTGGTGCTCCTCTGCTTCTTCCTCGTATTGAGGCCGTGCTTTTCTTGGACGTGCAATAATCGCAGCCCCAACAAGTGCTCCCAATAACAAAACCGATGAAAGTTCAAACGGAAGAACGTGATTAGTTATTAATAATTCACCCAATTCTTGAACTGTTGGGCTAAAAGTATCAACTTGTTTTTGTACCTCGATTGAACCCAACAACTTAGAAACGAGGTAGCCTTGAGTTAAAAAGAACACCAAAGCTGTTAAGCAACCAATCAAGTAGCTTGTTTTATTTCCCATAGCGGGAATAAGACTTTTTAGTTTTTGAGTTTTGCTTACATGGTCCTTGCCCCCTGTGAGCATTACTGCAAATAGCATGAGGATAACAACCCCACCGACATAAACCATGATTTGAGTAACAGCAACGAAATCTGCTCCCAAGGTTGCATACAAGCCCGCAATTCCAATGAGTGCTCCAAGAAGAAAAACACACGCATGCATCAAATTCTTAACAGCCAATACGGCAACGGAACAACCGACTGTTAGTAAGGCAGAAGTCAGGAATAATAAATTCAAAAACATTTATAACCTCTTAGTGACCAAAAAAGAGATCAAACATGGACTTACCATCAAAAGCAACCATCCAAACGGCACAACCTACAAGGTTAAAAATTGCCATTGGCGTGAGGTATTTCCAGCAGATCGTCATAAGTTGATCAACACGAAGTCTCGGGAAGGTCCATCTAACCCAGATAACTACGTAATATAAAGCCAAAGTCTTAATTAAAATTGTTCCAAACTGAAGGAATTGCTCAGGAACGGTTCCTTTTAAAACTCCAAGAGGGAGGTTGTATCCACCCAAGAATAGAGTTGCAGCAACACCACAAAGAATAAAGATTTCCATGTACTCTGCAAGAGCAAAAAGTCCAAATCGAATTCCGGTATACTCTGTGTGATAACCAGAAACGAGCTCAGACTCTGCCTCTGGTAGATCGAATGGGGCTCGATTTGTTTCTGCTAAGCCACCAACGAAGAAAACAAAAAATCCAATGAAAGTGAATGGATTATGAAAAATATACCAATTATGGGGAAGGCCTGATTGAGAAGCCAAAACTGATTCGAAAGAAAGTCCACCCGCTAAAACAATGATCGACATTATTGAAAGCGTTACTGGAATTTCATAACTAATAATTTGCGAAGCTCCTCTCATTCCTCCAAGCATTGACCACTTAGAGTTCGAGGCATAACCACCCAAGAATATACCAACACCAACCAAAGAACTGATAGCGAGGAGATAAAAAACTCCAATGTTCATTTGTGAAAGTGCAATACCGGAACCAAAAGGAAAAACGGCAAATGTTGAGACAACTCCAAATACACAAATAAATGGTGCTAGATAAAATAAAAACTTATCAGCATCACGAGGAAAGATATCCTCTTTAGAAATCATCTTGATACCATCAGCAATTAACTGAAAAGCACCATAGGGTCCAACTCTATTGGGACCAATTCTTGCTTGAAGGTCTGCGGAAATTTTTCTTTCAGCGATTGTTCCAAATCCACCAACCGTTGCCATAAACACAGTAACAAGCGCTCCAGCTGCGATAATGATAAGAACAGAAACTGTAACGGGGTTCATTCCTTCTACTAAAGATTTAAAACCTTCAAACTGGTAAAAGAATTCTGCAATTGTATTGGTCATTTTCGATCACCGGCTTTAAAACTTTTAACCCAATCCAGATCACCTTTTTTCCAACAGTAGGCGATCCCCTCAAGTAACACTGTTATAAAACTTAAAAATATAATTAAGACATAAGTTCCTTGTCCTAATTCATTAAACTTCTTAAAAATGGTTGCGACCGGAAACATAAGTACCGACTCAACATCAAAAATAATAAAGATTAAGCCCACAACATAAAACCGAATGTTAAAAAGTGACCAAGCCGTTCCGACTGGCTCCTCTCCACATTCATAAGGCATCTCTTTTAGAGTTGTTGGATTCTTTGGGCTAATGAGATGGGCAGCTAAAAGTGCACCACCAAAAAGCGCAACAGCAATGGCCATCATTACAAACACAGGTATAAAAATGTTAATGGACTCAGTGGCCATAGTTCGATAAGCTCCTTTGCTGCTTCGGAGTTCAGCTTTTTTGAAAAAATGTCACAATGAACTCTATATTTACGACAGGTTACACGATAGTCATAATGTTGAAAATACCTGTTTAACTGATTTTTCGGGCGTGTATGCAATCACTTTTCATCAAAACAAATCACTGGATTTCGCAGAGAGAATCATCGCGTCAATTCAAGATAAACCAACTCTCACTTTCTCAATGGTGCTCGATCAATTTTCTGAAAGACGGCTTTTGGAATCAAAGCATCGATGAAAAAAAAATCATTGTCTGTGCCAATGACAGTAACGCACTTGAAGTTAATCAAATCCTCTCTAAGCAGTTAAAAACTCTCATTTTTTTATCCCCTGAACACTCACCTTATAACTCACTTTTTATACCTGCGACTGCCCTGGATGAGCATATAGAAACAATAAACTCTATTTACAATGGTGAATTTGATGTCTTAGTAACCACATTTAAGGCACTTTTTTTGGCCATACCTCAGGAGTTAAATAGTGGAAGTCTGACTTTGCTTGCCAATCAAGAGCAACCACACGCGGCGCTTATGAATAAACTTTATTTACTGGGCTATAAGCAAGTCCCAGTTCTTAATGGACCAGGTCAATTTGCTCAGAAAGGAGAAATTTTTGATATCTGGACCTCCACAACTGGCCCTTATCGTATTCAGTTCTTTGATGATCTGATTGAGACAATCAATCCGATAGACCTTGAGACCTTTAAAAGCATCCGCGAAAGAAAAATTGAATCTTTAAAAATTTCTGGCTCACAATCATCGTTTTCGAGTGAAGAGCACGTTAATCAATTAAGAAAAAATATCCCCCAACCCCCTCCCTCGCAAAAAGAAAGGTGGCATCTTAGAAAAAGTCTTATTGAAAAAGTTAGAGATGAAGAACCTTACGAAAATAATATTTATCTTTTTCCACTGCTTTTTGAAAATCAAACATGCTTGTTTGATTTTTTTAAAAGCCGATCTCTTTTTATCGTTGAAAATTTTGAAAATAGTCTTGGTGATCTTGAAGTTTTTATGGATGGACTTGAAGTTCAATTTGGTGAAGAAAAAAACAACGAAGAATCTGAAGTTATACTTCCAGAGCCAAGAAAAATTTTTAATTTTAAAAACAGAGACGTTTTTAAAAACGAAACTCTTATCTGTATAAACTCTTTAAATATTAGCGAAAATTTTTCTGATAAAATGTCAGATTCCATTGAAGTTGTAACTCAGTCCCTTAAAAACTTTTCCCTTTTAACGGATAATAAAAATTCACTTACTGAACAAGTTTTTAAAAAGGCTCAAGAGAAAATTCATACTCTTAATCATATTTATTTCTTCTATCAAGAAGAAAGTTCCAAAGAGAAATTTAGCTTTCTCCAAGATAGCTATGATCTTCCTTCTACAAAAGTAGAATATTGCTCTATGCCCCTTCTAGAAGGCTTTTATTACCCTCAGGATGAATCACTGGTCCTATCGGACCAGCAGTTATTTCGTATTTCCAAGGACAAAAGAAAGAAAAAAAGAAAGAAAAGGTACGACCTTTTTGCTGAACAAATCGCAACTCTTCAAAATAATGACTTTGTTATCCATAAAACCCATGGAGTGGGTCGATTCTTAGGAATTCAAAACCTTGCAGTCTCTGGAGATGACTCCGATTTTGTCGTAATTCAGTACAAGGATGACGACAAAGTTTATGTACCTGTTTACCACCTTGATCTCATTCAAAAATATGGTGACTCAACAGCAGAACACAAACTGGCTGATTTAAAATCAAAGCGCTTTAGCCAAGAAAAAACCAAGGCTAAAAGTTCTGTTAAAAAGTTAGCCTTTGATCTTTTGAAACTTCAAGCAGAAAGAGAAGCTTTTCAAGGTTATTCATATTCTCCACCAGGTGAAGACTATGAAGAGTTTTCAGATCGGTTTCCTTTTGAGTTAACACCGGATCAGGGTCAAGCAATAGACGACATTCTTGAAGACATGCAAAAAATCAGACCTATGGACCGACTTATTTGTGGAGATGTCGGATTTGGAAAAACAGAAGTTGCTATGCGGGCTGCTTTTAAAGCCATTGAAGATGGAAAGCAGGTAGCTGTTCTTGTTCCAACAACCATTCTTTGCCTCCAACACTATATGAACTTTAAAGAAAGATTTTCAGGTTTTCCTGTTGAAATTGATTTCCTATCAAGACTAAAAACAACCGCTGAGGGTAATCAGATTATTGAGCGAGCCAATGAGGGAAAAATTGATATTCTCATTGGAACTCATAAACTGCTAAGTCCAAAATTAAAATATAAAAATCTAGGCTTGGTAGTAATTGATGAAGAACATCGTTTTGGTGTTGGGCACAAGGAAAAACTTAAAGTTTTAAAAACTCATACTGATTTTTTAACCTTAACAGCAACGCC
>JAUHYH010000265.1 GCA_030426585.1 Bacteriovoracia bacterium | reverse complement strand
GATTTAAAGAAAAAATTTTTTACAAAAGAACCTAGTTTTTTAAGAGAGCTTAGAAATCTCTTGAAGGTAAACCTAGAAAACCAATGCTTGCTTCTTACTGGAGAAACAGGGGTCGGGAAGTCTCATTTCGCCAAAGTTTATCACCAACTTATGTTCCCTCAAACCCCTTTTGTTTCTTTCAACTGTAGTCGTATCCCAGAATCTCTTATTGATTCAGAACTTTTCGGACACAAGAAAGGGGCTTTTACTGGAGCAGAGAAAGACAGAAAAGGCTTATTAGAAAGAGCTAACGGAGGTGTTCTCTTTCTTGATGAAATTGGAACGATGCCACTCCATACTCAACAAAGACTCTTAAAGGCCATTGAAGAAAAGGAGTTCACCTCACTCGGATCAGAAACTCCTATAAAAGTAGAATTCACCCTAATTAGTGCAACTTGTGACAATCTTAATTCCAAGATCGAAGATAAAAGCTTTCGAAAAGATTTTTATTTTAGAATTTCGGGGTATGAGCTTGAGATTCCGTCATTAAGGACAAGAAAGCATGATATTGAAGCTCTATTATATTTTTTCTTGTCTGAGTCCCCTCGTAAGTTTTTTATTGAACCCGAAGTTATTGAAAATTTAGTGCAATACCCATGGCCTGGAAATACCCGCGAGCTTAAAAAATTAATTACAACTCTTTCTCGTTCAGATCTTGGTATTATAAAAATGGACTGCCCTTACCTTCCAAAAGCATCTGTTACAGCTACAGGTGAAATTCTTTCTCAAGACCAACAAGATTATATTCTAAGCCATGGTCTTGGTGACTTTATAAAAGAAATTGAAAAAGACATTTTTCAAACGGTTTACTCTCAGGAGAAAGGTAAGGCGACACGAGTTATCCAAAAACTTAAGATTTCTAACTCTGCTTACTATCGGATGCTAAAAGAATCTCAAATAACAAGTCGCGCCTAATTTTTGGCATTAGCCTTGCTTTATAGAACGCCAAGGAGGCTTCTTATGAACGCAAAGCAAAACCAAATACTTCAACTTTACCGTCAACGTTTCCCTGGGCGCTCTACCCGAGAGATGTCTAAAGACCTTAAGATCAACCCTTCAAGAGTTTTCAGACTTCTCAATGGTTACGAAATGAAAGTTTCTGAATATGAACGAGTTAAAGAGTTTCTTAATGAAAACCAAATTGAAACTCCTGATCTTTATAACCTAACAAGAGAATGTGAAAAATACCTCAGTCTCAATACTCTTAATAATTTGATTGAAGAGATGCGAATGCTTCTCTATTGCAAAAAGCCCCTTTCCACAACAACTGAGGTTACGTTATGAATCATCTAACCCCAATTGAGCGAATTGTTATTGAAAGCTTAAATGCTTCGCCAAAGAATCTTGAAGCGATTGCCACCGATTTAGGTATTCGCAAAGATACTCTTTTTTTTATTCTTCAAAGATTAACCCTTAACCACTTTGTACTTTATAAAAACTCCACTTACTGCATTAATGAAAATAGAAAATCCGATATCAACTTAAGCCTTAAAGATCTCAACTCAAAGAAGTTTGAAATAAAGTCAATTCTAGAATCGGCTAAGCACCAGTACCTTGAACTCCGTAATCAAACCCCTCTTCAAATTAAAAAAGTCTATCTCGATAAGTCAGATCAGATTTTTATGCAATCTCTTTTTTCTGAAATGCAGGCACTGCTTAATAAGAGAGAAGCCAACTCTTCCCATCTCCCACTTTCTGAAAAGAAAATCTTTTATTGGGGTTCTCAATGTTATAGTGATGTTTTGAAATTTCTAGAATTTTGCTAGAACTCTGGAGATCAAGTCAATCCGACTTGATCTCCAAGTTTGACATAAACTTCTTTTAAATTTTTAGTATTTTCTAGAATATCTTTTGTTGGCTTCCAAGCCCCTTTTTCTCCTAAAAGAATCACGGTTGATCCCCCAAAGAGAAAATACCCTTTCTCATCCCCTCTTTTATAAGGTTTTTTTTCATCGAAGGTTTGAGTGATTTTACCAACACAAGTTGCACCAACTTCAATATAAGCGAGTTTCCCAAAACGGTCTGTTTGGAGGATACTTACTCTCCGTGCATTCTCAAAAAATAAACTTGGCTTGAATCGAAGCGCCAGTGGATTTACTGAATGTAAAGCTCCTCCAATTCTATAAGCATCAACTGTCGCCCCATCACAAGGGTAATGATAGCGATGATAATCAACAGGACAAAGCCGGGCAATGAGCATCGGACCCTCTTGAAAAATTTTTCCCCACTTCTTAGAAGCCAGAAGATCTTTAGCTTTAAGATATTTTCCTTTTACAGGAAAAACTGCTTCATCAGTAACTGACTCA
>JAUHYH010000264.1 GCA_030426585.1 Bacteriovoracia bacterium | reverse complement strand
TTCACGATTGGCTTTGATTTTTTGCCAATGATCAACAGCTTTAGAGTGATCCTTATAGTTTTTGCTAAAAACGTGTGTTCCATTATTTTTACTTACGAAATAAAGAAAGTCATGAACCTCAGGATTTAAAACAGCTTTGATGGCTTCAAGGCCTGGGTTGGCAATCGGGCCAACGGGAAGTCCATAGATGGCGTAGGTATTATAAGGAGTTTCCCCTCTTAAATGTTTCCTTCGAAGGTTGCCATCAAAGTTTTCATAGATCCCATAGATCGTGGTTGGATCTGACTGAAGTCGCATTCGCTTTTCTAGTCGATTAAAGAATACGCCTGCAATTGTTTTTCGCTCAAACTTCGCTCCAGTCTCTTTTTCGACAACAGAGGCTAGAGTGATGAGTTGGTGGCGATTGAGTTTAGGATGGTTGAAGTTTAAATTTTTTGTTTGATAAAAGTGTTGCTGGACCATTGTTTTGATAACAAGACCTGGACTAGATTTCGGAGAAAATTTATAAGTATCAGGAAAGAGATAGCCTTCAACATTAACGGCTTTGGCAACCTTAAACTCTTTGAGAATATCAGGGCTTTTGGCGATCTTAATAAACTCATTTTTATCAACAATAACTTTTTCAGCCTCAAGTATTGCAGCTACTTCATAAAGGTTTTTCCCTTCCGGAATTGTAACTTGATATAACTGAGATTTACCTTCACTTAAAATTGAAAGTACTTCTGGAGTCGTAACTCCGGCTTCAAAAAGATAAAGTCCACTTTTGAGTTGATCCATTTTCCCTTGAAGCTTTGCATAGTAATGAAATAGGCGAGGGCTTTTGATGACTCCCTCTTTGAATAAGGTGTAATTGATTGAAGCGAAACCTTCACCTGGTTTGATAAGAATTTCTTTGTTTTCACCTTGGTACTTCCAACTAAGTGATGAGTAGACAAAGTAACCTGCACTAGCTCCGCCGACCAGGGCAAGAACTCCCAATACATAAAGAAGCTTTTTCATAACAATATTTTAATGGAGGGGATTTTGACTGGCGAGAAAATCTTCTAGAATTATCTTAGCCGAAAGCGAATCAATTTTTGAGAGATCAACTCGGAAATTATAGAGAGGTGAGTTTTTCATTCTCTCTTGGGCTGTATAGGTGCTTAGAGTTTCATCCTGAAATGAAAATTTACACTTAGAGTTTTTTTGTTGAATGACTGACTCGAGTTCTTGGGCAAAACTTTTTATTGTTTTTGTCATTCCAGTTTCTTTACCATCGAGAAGATAGGGAATCCCAATGACAACATGATTCACATCTTCCATATCAATAAGTCGTAAAATTTGTTCGATGCTTTTCTTAGTGTCTTTGTTTTCAACTCTGTCATAACAAATAGGGAAGGGATCAACCCCCTCAAAGAAACTCGCAAGTCCGATAAATTTCGAGCCATAATCGATGGCCATATACCGTGGACTTTCCTGTAAATCTTCTTCTCTTTCTCTTACGAACATAGGTAGTGATTCATAGCATTAAGGTCCTGGTTGGGCCAGAGAAACTCGTTGAGGTGAAAAATCTACAGGCGCTAACCCCTCAATATATCGAGGTTTTCTAATCTGAGGGGGAAAAATAATGACTGGATTTTGATCAATCTAAGTAGAAAACGTGAAATTTTGGATAGAGGTGACGCGAACCTTGATATACCTGAGGGCGTGAGTATATAATGGAGTTACCTACTAAGACAGCTTCATACAAAACAAATCGAGATAGCTACTAACTAAAATCTGAATTCTTAAAACGCAATCACGAAATTTCAAATTAGGAGAACTGAATGCACCTGAATGATCTTAGAGAAAAAAGTATGGATGAGCTGAGTAAGCTCGCTATCAAAAACGACATCGACAACGCCTCTGGGATGAAAAAGCACGAACTCATCTTCGCGATTCTTACAAAGATTGCAAAAGATGATGGTGATATTTTCGGAGAAGGTGTACTTGAGATTCTTCCCGATGGCTTCGGATTCTTAAGATCTCCAGGATATAACTATCTTCCTGGTGCTGATGATATTTACGTAAGCCCAAGTCAAATTAGACGATTTGGATTAAGAAAAGGGGACACTGTTGCGGGAGCGATTCGTCCACCGAAAGAGTCTGAGAGATACTTTGCTCTTCTTAAAGTTAATACAATCAATTTTAATGATCCACAGACTCACAAGAAGATGGTTCTTTTTGATAACCTGACTCCGCTTTACCCTGAAGAAAAAATTAATCTTGAAAGCAAGCCAACAAACTTTTCAACTCGAATTATCGATATGTTTGTTCCCCAAGGTTTTGGACAACGGTGCTTAATTGTTGCTCCTCCTAAAGCCGGTAAGACAGTTCTTCTTCAAGAT
>JAUHYH010000072.1 GCA_030426585.1 Bacteriovoracia bacterium | reverse complement strand
GGAGTCGTTCCTTCCTTTAAAATTTCTTTTGTTATTGTAACTTCTTTTTCACAACCAAATGCAGCTTCCTCAAAAGAAACGTTTACACGAGTATGAAGGTCTTGACCCTTAATCGCATAGCTTCTTCTGCGACGGGTTCTTCCTCCCCCTCCGCCAAAAAAGTCCCCAAAAATATCTCCAAAAATATCACCGAGATCACCAAAGTCTCCGCCTTGTCCGAAACCACCAAAACCTTGACCATCAACTCCTGAATGCCCGAATTGGTCATAGGCGTTTCTTTTGTCATCATTCAAAAGAATGTCAGCAGCTTCCGAAGCCTCTTTAAACTTAGCTTCTGCTTCAGAATCACCCGGATTACGATCCGGGTGATACTTCATTGCTAGTTTACGATAAGACTTTTTAATTTCATCTTTCGAAGCTCCCTTATTAATCCCAAGAACTTCGTAGTAATCTCTTTTTGTAGTCGCCATTCAGCCTCTTAAACTTCCTTAAAGTCTGCATCGACAACATCATCGTCGTCTTTCTTATTGCTTCCCTCTGCTCCAGCTTGTTCTTGCTGAGCCTCTGCTCCAGCTTCACCTTCTGGAGTTGCTCCTGCTTGATAAAGATCTTGAGCAACCTGGTGAGAAACATTTTGAAGCCTTTCGCTTGCAGCTTTTAACTCATCAAGAACTTCACTTGTAAGCTTTGTTTTAGCCTCAGCAACAGCCGCTTCAAGTTCAGACTTTTTATCTTCAGGGATTTTATCCCCATTGTCTTTAACCATTTTTTCAGTGGCAAAGATCAATGAATCAAGATTGTTTCTAGCATCAACAACTTCTTTCTTTTTCTGATCTGCTTCTTTATTAAGCTCAGCATCTTTTACCATTTGCTCAATTTCTTCTTCTGTCAGACCAGATCCGCTAGTAATTCTGATTTCTTGTTTTTTTCCTGTGGCTTTATCAATCGCAGAAACGTTAACGATTCCGTTAGCATCAATATCAAAAGTAACTTCAACTTGAGGCACCCCTCTTGGAGCCGGTGCGATTCCTGTTAGATCAAACTTTCCAAGAGTTTTGTTATCGTTTGCGAATTCTCTTTCCCCTTGAAGGACGTGAATACTAACAGCTGGCTGGTTATCTTGAGCCGTTGAGAACACCTGAGATTTCTTGGCTGGAATTGTTGTGTTCTTTTCGATGATCTTAGTGAAAACACCACCAAGAGTTTCAATCCCTAAAGAAAGAGGAGTTACATCTAGAAGAAGAACATCTTTAACATCACCAGCAAGTACACCACCTTGAATCGCGGCACCCGCAGCAACAACTTCATCAGGGTTAACACCTTTACTTGGTTCTTTACCAAAGATCTCTTTAACTTTCGCCTGTACAGCAGGGATACGTGTTGAACCACCAACAAGGATTACCTCATGGATCTCGCTTGCCGAAAGACCTGAGTCTTTGATTGCTGTTTTACAAGGTTCTGCAAGACGATCAATCAATCCAGAAATCAACTGTTCGAATGTTGAACGAGTTAGATTTAAATTCAAGTGTTTAGGGCCAGAAGCATCTGCTGTAACAAACGGAAGGTTAATATCTGTTTGTGTAGTCGAAGAAAGCTCATGCTTCGCTTTCTCTGCTGCTTCTTTAAGTCTTTGAAGCGCCATTTTATCTTGTCTTAAATCAATTCCATTATCTTTTTTGAACTGCTCAGCCATCCAATTAATGATTTCATAATCGAAGTCTTCCCCACCAAGGAATGTATCACCATTTGTTGATTTAACTTCGAAAACACCATCAGAAGTGATCTCAAGAACAGAAATATCAAAAGTACCACCACCAAAGTCAAAGACAGCAATGTTCTTATCTGCTTTAGTATCTAAACCATAAGCAAGAGCAGCTGCAGTTGGCTCGTTGATAATACGCTTAACATCAAGACCTGCGATTTTTCCGGCATCTTTCGTAGCTTGTCTTTGAGCATCGTTAAAGTAAGCAGGAACTGTAATAACAGCTTCAGTTACTTCATGCCCTAGATAATCTTCTGCAGACTTTTTCATCTTTCCAAGAATCGCAGCCGAGATCTCCTGAGGAGCGATCTCTTTACCATCGATCTTTACCCAAGCATCTCCGTTTTTGTTTGAGAAAATTTCAAAAGGAGCAACATCTTTAAATCGTGTTACTTCTTCGTCAGTTGCCTTACGACCGATAAGTCTTTTAATCCCAAAAAGAGTTTTCGTTGGGTTTGTAACCGCTTGTCTCTTCGCAACTTGTCCAACAAGTTTTTCATCATTGTTGGCAAAGGCTACAACAGAAGGAGTTGTATTATGCCCTTCTGCGTTTGGTACGATTTTGTACTTTCCATTTTCTAATACAGCAACACACGAGTTCGTGGTTCCTAAGTCAATTCCAATAATTTTTCCCATATCTTTCTCCTTACTAAATTAATTATTCTTTTGTTGAAACAACAACCTTTGATGCTCTTAAAACTCTACCGTTAAGAACATACCCAGCTTGATGCTCTGTAAGAATTGTCATTTCATCTTTCTCTTCATTCTTCTCTTTCGCAATAGCTTCGTGAAAATTCGGATCAAAAGTCTTTCCTAAAGCTTCAATTTTCTCAAGACCATGACTTTTTAAAGTATCTGCAAACTGCTTACTTACCATTTCAAGCCCAAGATAAATGTTTTTAATCTTTTCATCTTCATCATGAACCAAAGCATTCTTTGTTAACTCAAAGGTATCCAAAACATGAATCAGGTCCCTGAGAATATTTTCACTGCCAAACTTGATAACCTGACTCTTCTCTCTCTCAAGTCTTTTTCTCAGGTTCTCCATCTCTGCAGCTAAGTAGAAGTACTTCTCTTTAAAATCTTCTGTTGGGGCCTCTGTCGTTTCGGACTCTTTTATTGATTCTGTTTCACCTGAATCTTCAGCCTTCTCTTCAGTTGCTGCTGCTTTAGTCGCTTCTTCTGTGTTTTCCATAATTTTACGATCTCTCTGGTCTAATATTTGTCTTTATTAAGATGGTGTTTATCTGACTCGTGTCAATGGCACAAGGAAAAGAAACTCAAAAATGCGCTTTGCAACAAGGCTCTTCCCCAGCTAATATGGAAAACAGCAGCTAACTAAGGATGGAAAAATGACTAAGTTGTCGAAATTATTGGCGATTCTTTTATTCAGCGCCTGTGCCTCAAAATCACTCACTCCCTACATGGATGAATACAAAAAATTAAAAAGCGAATATGAAGCTGGGCAAGAAAGTTGTCAGCAATATTTTAATGCAATGAAGGCCATACTTATTCCAGCGCCAAGTAAATCAGGCCCCGAAAAAATGGTCCTAACAAATGACAAGGTTAAGGTTTATGAGTTCTTACTCAACCATCAATACCCTGCTGATGTTGTTCAAAGTGGGTACGACTTTAATAGTTATATTTTTAAACCTTATGTTCAGCAGTCCGATGAATTCGAAGAAATTTATCAAGACTACACTAGTAAAGAAAACTTAGCTGACGGATCGACCTGCGAAGAAAGCCAAATGATCCTCGATTACTACTCTTCACTTATTCCCAATTTAAACGAAGATTTTAAAAGACTCACAAGAAGGGAAGCTTTTATCTCTTCAATTAGAAAATACATTAATTCTAAAAAGTTTATGCAGAATGAACCTTTAAACTCTGTCCTTGTTGATTTGAAAGTTATTCAACTCCTTACTGAAAACAAGTTCGCTAATATCAAGCAAGAACGACTCGATAAAGTTGTTAACTACGCTGAAAAGCAACAAGAGTCTCTGCAAAGCGAGTTTAATAACAACATTGGACCTCAAGCTCTAGACCAATTAGAGAAAATTGTTTCTGAAGAAGAAGATGATGATAATACTGATCTAAAAAACCTGAACAAGGCTCACAGAAAAGAAATTATAGTCGCTAGAAAAATTCGTAGAAAGATTAATCAACTTATGGAAGATTTCTAAAACTTATAAGTCACGTTAAAGTAATGGCCAATACCCGTTGAATTAACAGAGCTTCCAAAAAACTGATCTTTGTGTCGAAAGTTATTCATATTATCGTAAAGCTTGGATCCGTAACCAAAGGCATAATACTTAGAGTGATACCAAACACCTAAATAAGTCTGAAAAGCTGTAGGCGTTCTTGCAGGACCTTTGATTTCACTTCCAAATTCATAATCGAAATAACCTTGAAACGAAAGAAAATCTCCAGACTTAAAAAACTTGAAAGGTTTAAACCAGTTCATGTGAAAATTATAACCATCAAACTTTTCTTCGTTAGTAGCACCAAAGTTTTCAACGAAGTAGCGAGCATATAAGTTCAAGCCAACTAAACCGAGCCATGGCAATTCTGTATCCGTTCCAACTCCAAACCAATGGACTCGCAAACCTCCCCCAAAATTTCCGTTATAATCCCCATCAATCATCGAAGTTGCTAAATACCACTCTTTAACAATTCCAACAGCAAGATCCTTCTCAAATATTGCATCGAAAGAAAACCGTAAATCAACCTTAGAGAAAGAGTTATCAAACCCTCCTTGATCACTATTTCTTTCATCATTAAAAATATCGATATAATCTACATAACCATAAAAATCGATAATTCCTGATCGGCCACCAAACTCAAGTTCAAAATATGTATCATCGAACTTTCTTGGCCCGCCTCTTTGATTATCCCCTCTATAAAGATTGGCATTCATCCATTTCATATCATTGGCATGAATATCTCCACCTTGATAATCAATTGCATGAAGAGAAAAAGAAAAAAGAAAGATAAAAATGGCTTTCATTTCGGCTCCTAATCGATTGAGCGAAATTAGCAATTTTAAAGAAGTTTATCAACTAAAGAATCAAGAATGACCCAAGAATGAGGCTTAAAGCGGAAGCGATTTGACACCATTTCTCCATAGTTGTTCTTACAAAAGTCAGAAATCACTGCATTATCAAGATTAAACTCATCGAGAGCGATCCCTTCTTTCGTTCGCAACAAAGTATAAAATTTCTCTAATTTTAATTCATCTTCTGTAAGGTCTTCTTTTAATATTTTGTATTGGGGACTCCAGCGATATCTAAAACTTTGATTATCAGCAGATAAAATTAATCCTGTAGCTGAAGGACCTAACGCCATATAACTTTCTTGATTCCAATACTTCCAGTTATGTAATGACTCAAAATTTTCTTTTGCATAATTTGAAACTTCATAATGATGAAATTTTCTCTTTGAAAGATAATCATGAACTTTTTTATATTCTTCAGCGATGATTTCTTCGTCAGGTAAGTAATGAGCAAGCGGATAACTTTCAGAAACAGATAAAATATAAAGGCTCACATGTTTAGGGTTGAACTCTAAAATTTCTTCTAACTCTTTTTCAATATCTCTTTTGAGATATGAAGGATGCGCCAGTCCTAACATAAAATCTACACTGAAATTAATATTGAGATTTGAAACTTGTTCAAGAAGCTCTTTAATTTGTGGAACAGTATGTGAACGATCCAAATAAGGCTGAATTAAAGGATCAAAGCTTTGAACACCTAAAGACATTCTATTGACGCCAGCCTTTTGATAATTTTTTAAATCTTTAAGCTGGCAAGTTCCAGGATCGATCTCCATGGTGAATTCATTTAATTCAGACAGATCAAAACTGTCTTTTAAAAGTTTGATAAAGTCTTCAAACGCCTCTTTTAGCAATGAAGGAGTTCCACCACCCAAATAGAGTGTTTTAAGTGGTTTTACTCTTACTGCGCTTTCATTAAGAAACCGTTGATGCTCTTTAAGAGAACTTTCAAACTCACTTAAAAACTTATTCGCACTTCTTTCATTTGAAATATGTTTGTAAAAATCACAATAGTGACAGAGATGCTTACAGAAGGGATAATGAATATACAAAGAATCAACCATTTTAAGCAGTTTAGGATTTCGTAGATGAAAATTAAAGAAGCAAAAGTTAATGGCCTAAGAACTTATTTTGTTAACTACCCAGGAGCCAAATCAGCCAGTGTTCAGTACTGGTTTCGAGCAGGGAGCTCCCTTGAGACAGGAAAAGACCTAGGAATAGCTCATTTTTTAGAACATATGTTCTTTAAAGGCACAAAAACCAGACCGGGATCAAAAATTGCTCATGAAATTGAAAGCTATGGAGGAGAAATCAATGCCTTCACCTCTTTCGATTATACTTGCTATTATATTAATACCCCTAAAAAATACTTAGCGAAATCAGTTGAAATTCTCTCAGACATGGTCGCGAACCCCATGTTTTTAGAATCCGAACTCGTTCCCGAAAGAGGGGTTGTTTTCGAAGAATATAGAAGGTCAATCGACAACCCTCATCATTTTCACTTTCACAATATACAAAAGAATAGTTTCTCTAAAGGGTATAATCATCCAATCTTAGGATTTCCAAAAACTATTAATAACTTTCAAAGAAATCAACTCATTAATTTTAGGAAAAAATATTACAACCTAAGTAATACCGCTCTTATTATTACAGGCGAGCTTTCTTCAGATGAAAAAATTAAAAATATTTTAAAGAAATACAAACTACCTAAGGGCCCTAAAACTCAATTCAAAAAATTCGGTATTACGGGGTCAGATAATAATATTCACATCAATAATAAAGATATCAGCCAGGCAACGTTAACCATTACTATCGAAGCTCCTGACTTCGAGCATAAAGATGCAGCGGCAGAGGACCTTGCTCTCAACTGCCTTTGCCATGGAGAAACATCTTACCTAAGACAAGCGCTTGTTGTTCAATCTTCGCTTGCAACAACGACAGCAAGTTCAACAATGTTTATGAATAAAGGTGGGGCTCACTTTCTAAAAGTAACCTACCCTTGTGAAAATCATGAGAAAGTTTTAAACGTACTACACACTCAATTAAAGTCTCTAGCCAAAAACCTTTTCTCAGAACAAGACGTTGAGAAAATTAAAAATCAATATATTGCCTCAAAAATTTATGAAAAAGAGTCAGTAGAGTCATTTTCATTCTCTTTAGGACATAGCTTTGCTCAAAATGAAAACCTTCACTCCGATGAAGAATTTATTGAGAAAATAAAAACAGCTTCTACAACCGATGTGAATAGTGCTTTCCTTAAAATTCTTAAACGAAAAAATATTCACTATCATCTCCAGCTTCCTTTGAAGGAGAAAAAAGGCGATTACACAAAGGATTTAAAACAACTTGCAAGAAATAATAAAACAATCCTGAAATCAATTAAGAAGAAAACTCAAAAAGCGAAGTCTTTTCCCTTTGATAAAAGTCTTAAACAAGTAGAGTTAAGAAAAGGTGTTCATCTTCTCCATAGACACAATCCAACAGTACCCACCTCTGTTATCCACTCTTATATAAAAGGGGGATTAAGCCATGAAGATGAAAAGAGCAATGGGTCTCATTATATGCTTTCCAAACTCTTTACTTATGGAAATAAAGAAACTCAATATAAAGATCTAAAGCTACGCTTAGAGAATTATTCAGCCTCTATGAGTGGTTTTTCGGGGAAGAATGCCTATGGTCTAACTATGCACTGCCTTACAGATAACCTCGATCAACTCTTTAATGATTTCTTTGATACCCTCTTCTCTCCAAGCCTTGAGAGTAAGTATTTAAAACTTGAGAAAGAAATTGTATCTCGTTATCTTGAGCAAATTAAAATTGATCCCATTAAACAATGCTTTAAAACATTTCAAAAGAATCTTTTTCATGGTCATGGCTACGCTCAAGACATCATGGGTACAAGTAGCTCGCTGAATAAAATCACATCCGAGAGCTTATTAAAAATACATCAAAGTAATTTACATAATAACGAAATCCTTTTTACTTATTGTGGAGACAAGTCGATCGACTGGGTCTTGAATAAAATAGAGCCATACCTTGATGATCTTAAAGATCGCTCAATCAAAAAATCAAAACTTAAAAGGTTTAAGTTTAAATCAACCAAAAGGACAAACTTAAAATTTAATAGAGAACAAACACAGATCTTTATTGGCTTCCCCGGACTAGGAATGCCAGAACTTGATGATAAATACTTAAGAATTCTTACGAACTATCTTTCTGGTCAATCGAGCGAACTTTTCGTTGAGGTAAGGGACCGTCAAGGTCTCTGCTACTCAACTCAGCCTGTTCACCACTCCGCTCTTGAGGGGGGTTATTGGGGAATTTACATTGGAGCTGGTGCCGATAAAGTCGATAAGGCCATCAAAGCGATTATGGAAATTCTTAACCGGCTTCAAAAAGAAGGACTTCCTCAGAAGGAAATTAGCCGAGTTCAAAAAATGCTTGTGGGGTACCAGGATCTTCAACTTCAGAGTAATGAAGACTTTGCTAATTACTACTCGATTCCGACACTTCACGGTCATGGCCCTGGATTTGAAAATGAAATGTTGAAGAATGTTCAGAAGGTAAAAGAGGCTGATATGAAGAGGTTCCTGAAAAGCTTTCTATCTCAAGAACCTCTTGTTGTAACGGCAGGTCCTTAATTACATTTAACTTTTGTGCCTATCTCGGCTCTCAAAGCAACATCGCTCCAAGTTTTGATCTTGCCATCTTTTCCTTTATGAAAAGGTCCACAGATCTTACCAAGAGCATTAAAAGCTTTTCCAAAACCCATTTTTATAAGGTCGATTGTTCCATCAAGAAAAATTATTTCTTTTTTCTTGTCGTGACCATATTTCATTTCAACTTTATGATCCTTACCGCCCCATTTGATGTTAACAATTGCTTTCTTAGCTGCTTCATCCACTTTTGTAACTTTACCTTGAATTTTTGTTCCTTCAATATTCTTTAATAAACCTTTTGAGATATTTGAGTTTCTTGCAGCATTTCCCGCATCCAGTGACATCTCATCAATTGAAAACTTAGAACCCTCAAGAACCGCTTTTACTGAATTAACTTTTGAAGGAGCATTAATCTCAAACTTTTTGAAGGTTCCTGTAACTCCTGTTTTTTCAGTAAACTTATATCCTGTAAATTCAATTTTATTATCTTTTCCGGTATAAAACTGACACTCTTTAGCTTGCGCTGCCGTAGCGACTAAAATAAATAGTAATGTTGCTTTCATTGATTACTCCTGTTAATTTTTCCCGATTTTAACAGGCTCAGTGAGCTTTAAGAAGCTTTAAGTTTTGGGTTATCTAATTTAAGAATGAGCTTTTCGACATAACTTAGAGAATCCTCTATCTCTAGAAGCTTCAACACGTATTCTTCCTCATTAGCAGTGTTTACCTCTAAAGAAAGTCTAAGACAAAGTGCGGCGAGAATTTCAAATCGTTGTGAAAGTTGTTCGAAGAAACTTGGGATATCAAAACAATCTGGTTTAATATTATTTAAATGATTGTAAGCTGTTTTACCTAATTGAACATAATAAGACTTATCAACAATACTCTTTTCCACAGAATCAGAATAAAAACTACTCATTAAAAGTGATTTATCACCAATTTCTTTAAGCCCTTTCTTCTTATCTTTTAAATCTGCGCCAGAAAGTTCCAACATTTTCACACCAAGAGGTTTATCATTATTAAATTTCTCGGAAGATGAATATTTTTCAAGCACATCACTTGAGTAAAAGATAAACTCTCGAGGTACTGGACTCAAAATTTCAGAATTGATTTGATCAAGAGTCGAGAAAAAATACTCTTTTAAACTAACTTTACTAAGAATTTCTTTTTTATTGTCAGCCAAGGTCCCTCCTAAGAAATCCAATTATTATTATAACATGGAATCTAGAAGGACTTGAGGAGGAAGACTATTCTTGAGCGTCGAGCTCTACCATTAAGTGACCAGCGTCTATACTATCCCCAGGTTCAACGTGAATGGCTTTTACAGTCCCATCAATGCCAGCTTTAATCTCATTTTCCATTTTCATAGCTTCAAGAATTAATAAAGTTTGGCCCTTCTTAACCGACTGACTTGGCTCTATCAGAACTTTGACCACTTTCCCTGGCATCTGAGTTACAAGAGAACCTAGATTATCCTCATTTCCTCCTGATGGAAGAAAACCTTTAAAAACGTTAAGCTCTCTGTTGTTGAAGATAAACTTTTTACCATTGTTGTTAGAAACCAAAAATTCCCAGTTTTTTTGATCAAAACTATAAAAAGTTTTCCCCGAAATTCTTCTTAAATAAAAAGGCGACTTTTCCCCATTAATTATCAAAAAATGCTGACCTGATTCTTGGATAACTTCACCAGTGTGAATTTTTTCACTGTCTTTTAAATAGAGTCTCATTGTAGATCTCCTTCAAAACCGACGGAAAGTATACTCACCTGCAAGTCTAACCCTGTTAACTCTGTTTGAACTCTATCTTGCGGTCTTACTTCTTCGAGATATTTTGTAGAGTAGATACCTTTTTGAAAGACCTCGTCTCGGAAAATTTCTTTATGAAGAGGAATATTTGTTTTCAGTCCATAAATATGAACATTCTCAAGCGCTGTTCGCATTTTTCTCATTGCTACATCTCTATTTCTTCCAGTAGCAACAAGCTTCCCTACCATTGGATCGAAGTCTGGAGTTATTTCAATACCTGGATACAAGCAATGATCAAGTCGAATATTTGGAAAAGCATCCCAATGAAAATTCGTAACCTTACCAGGAGCAGGCAACATTGTTACAGGGTCTTCCGCACAAATACGACACTCAATTGAATGCCCCCGTAGAGTGATCTCTTCTTGATTTTTAAAATCTAAATCTTCTTCAAGGGCAACCTTTATCATATTTGAAAGTAAGTCAGTCCCTGTAACTTCTTCAGTTATTGGGTGTTCGACTTGAATACGCGTGTTCATTTCTAAAAAATAAAAAGATTTGTCTGAATCCATAATGAATTCAACTGTTCCAGCTGAATCATATTTAACAGCTTTGGCTAAAGCAACAGCTGTTGAACAGATTTTTTCTCTAACTTCATGATCATCACCAATAAAAGGCGAAGGTGCCTCTTCAACAACTTTCTGGTGACGCCTTTGAACAGAGCACTCTCTTTCAAAAAAGTGAAAAACATTTCCCTTTTTATCAGCTAGAATTTGCACTTCAATATGATGAGGGTCCGTTATATATTTCTCAACCAAAAGACCATCATTACCAAATGAACTTAAAGCTTCTCTTTTAACTGTTTCAAAGTTTGTTTCTAACTCTTGTTCTGAGTTACAAACTCTCATCCCTTTTCCTCCTCCTCCAGCAACAGCTTTGAGGAGAACAGGGAAACCAATTTCCGCTGCTACTTTTTTGGCTTCTGCGACTCTCGGAATTTCACCAACTGAGCCAGGCACGATCGGAACTCCGGCATCTTTAGCAATTTTTTTAGACTCAGCCTTGTCTCCCATTGAATGGATGGCTTCAGCATGGGGACCAATAAAAAGACAGTTAATCTTTTTTAACTCTCTAACAAATCCAGCATTTTCAGAGAGAAAACCATAACCAGGATGAACTGCATCGATTTTGTTTTCTTTAATGGTTTCGATAATCTTCGGAATATTTAAGTAAGTTTCAGTATTTGTTTTTCCTGAAAGATGAACCCATTCATGACAAAAAGCTAAATGAGATGCTTCCGGCTCATTGTCTGTCCAGACTCCTACTGCAATATGCCCTAGTTCGCGAATAGCCTTCGCCACTCTAATTGCAATTTCTCCCCTGTTAACTATTAAAATTCTTTTTTTCATAGTGGGATATTTCCATGCTTACGTTTAGGACGATCTATCGATTTGTTCTCTAATGATACTAAATACTGATAAATTTTTTGACGAGAATTTTCGGGATAAATAATTTCATCCAAATAACCAAGTTCAGCTGCCTTATAAGGGTTGTTGAACTCTTTTTCATAGCCTTCAACCAATTCAGCCTTTTTCTTATCAAACTCATCGCCCTTAAGACCTTTTAACTCATTTCTAAAGATAATATTAACTGCACCCTCAGCTCCCATAACGGCAATCTCTGCTGTGGGATAGGCCAAATT
>JAUHYH010000071.1 GCA_030426585.1 Bacteriovoracia bacterium | reverse complement strand
TTTCCAAAGCAGAAGAATTAATTGAAAACTTAGAAAAAGAGATAAAAGAAATTTCTCGAAACCAAAGGCAGAAAGGCTTAAAAGGTCTCTTCATGATGACTGAGAAGCTTAATAGTAATTGCTATCTAAGTGATTACAAAGATCTTTCGACAGGAGAAGTTCAAGCTAACTTCTCTCAATGCCAGGGTGAAGACCTTAATCAACTCGAAGCCAATATAAAAGCAGCTGGATTCAAAAAGCTTGAACTTAAAGCGAATAAAAGTTCCGGTAAAATTGATATGAACTTTAGAATTTAGGGAAAATATGGCAAAACTTGAAATCATGAAAAAAATTGACGACTTTGTTTTCAAGCAATGTACAGAGTTCAAGAAATCTCAAGTCTATAGTAGCCTAACTGACGCTAATGCCAATATTGAAGATGAGCTTAGACCCGTTCTCAATATTATCATGTCTACCTTATATTTTTTTGTTTTTATCGCTTTCATTCTCTACTTCTTTATTTCTAACTCTAGTCTTAAGTCTAATATTGAAAGTAAAGAGTTAATCGGAGAAGAAGTTTCTAAGTATATCGAACTCGAAAAAAGGTCAGCTCCGCTATATTCACAACTTGTATCCAATCCGAGAATCGATTCTGAATCTCAGTTCACTTCTGAAGTAATTAATAGTGTCAGTGCTGGAACTATCCCAGGGAACAAAATTACTGTTCAAGGATTTGCCCAGAGCAACCTTTCTGAAAATATCTCAAAAATTACAGCAAGAATTAATTTTAAAAGTTTAAATAACGAAGAGCTTAGCAACTTTATAAAACTCCTCTCTGTAACAAAGAAAGTTCAATTTATAGAATCGACCATATCAAGAAACCCGCAAACAGAACTTGTGAGTGGAACTTTTGAGATTCTCCAATACTCGAAATAGGAATTTCATTTGGAAGAAGTAAGAGCTGAAGACACTACATTTAATGAAGATTACAAACTCCCTCTTTCGGGACCTAAAATGTTTATTCTGGGGAGTTTTCTCGTAGCTTTCGCCTTTGCTGTAACTTTTCCCGTCGATAAAATTTTTCATCACTATTTAGCGACTGCTCTTAAAGCCAATGCTAATTGCCAACTTCAGTTTAAAAACTATGAATTTGGTCTTTTCCTTCCCAATATTCAATTTAATGAAGTGGCCATACCGAATAATTGCCTTACAAACACCCAAAAAACTTTGGTTGTTGATAAAATGCGCGTTAGTTTTGGAGGGGTTAATTTTTCCCCCTTAGGAGTCGTGGTCAACCTAGGTCTCCAAGTTGGAAAAAATGAACTTGATGTAAAAGCTTCTTCTGATGGGAACACCCATGTTGTGAAGATGGAAGATCAAAAACTTTTACTTGCTCCCCTTGCACTTCTATTGAGTCAGAAGCTAGGAATCACTATGCCTGACATGCGAGGAAAAGCAAAAATCGACTTCCACTTAAAGTCTCAGGGTGACCGACTTGAAATTTTCGATCTTAATATCGATTCAAAAGATTTTAAGCTTCCAGCTCAAAGCCTCATGGGTTTTGTCATTCCTGACCTCGATTTTAAAACTCTAAAAGTTGAAACCAAAGGTAAAGGAAAACAAATTCTTGTTGAAAAAGTCACTGCTGGAGACAAGGACTCCCCACTTTATATCAATACAAGGGGTAGTATCGCTTTAAATGATCGTGTTATAAATCGTTCAAACCTAGATATGGAAGTCGAATTAAGATTTTCGGAGCAAATACTTGAGCAATACAGTATCTTTAAAATGGTTCTTGCTCAATTTTCTAAAGGTAACAACACTTACAAACTAAAAGTGTCTGGTAACATGAGCGCTCCTCGCACACAACCGCTTTAGTAAATAGTTGAAAATTCAAAGAATTCATTGGCTTTTAACAACATACCTTGTTAAAATTTAAATACAAAGCATTGGTTTTGACCTCATCCATCAGGGAGGATCTATGAGTATGACCAAATCAGATATTGTTGAAAGAGTTCACAAAGAAATCGGTTTTTCCAAGAAGGAAGCATCGCATATTGTTGATCTCGTTTTTAAAGTTATCAAAGATACTCTTGCTCGGGGTGAGAAAGTTAAAATTTCAGGTTTTGGAAACTTCTCTATCAGAGACAAAACCACGCGTGTGGGACGAAACCCACAGACTGGTGAATCAATGAATATTTCCGCCAGAAGAGTTTTAACATTTAAGCCGTCACAAATTCTCAAAGAAGATGTAACAGACCGTTTCGCACACAGAATTAAAGATGATGGGACAGAGGATGAATCAATTCCACCGAAGGAAGGATCACCAAGGGCCCTTAGTTCATTCATAGGACAAAAAACAGATCTCAACTAAACTAAGGAAGGAATGAGTATGATGCCTGCAACATTAGAACCTGCAACTCCTAACCAACTGGCTTCTCAATCGTATTATAAGTTCAATGATGTCTTGGAGCGCTTTGAACTTAAGCCTTATATTTTACGTTTCTGGGAATCAGAGTTTGAACAGATCTCACCTATCATCTCGGACTCCGGTCAAAAAATTTATACACCAAGCGATCTTTATTTCATTCAAAAAGTTAAAGATCTTCTGCTTACAAAAAAACTTCCTATTCAAAAAGCGAAGTTGATGCTCGACACTAATGCGCCTGCTGAAGTCGTTGCACAAGTAAAACCTAAAACAACAAACAAAGCGGCTAAGCCTTCTCAATCAACATCAGCCACTGCGAAGCCTGTTGAAGTTCGGCGTTTCAAGAAATCGATGTACTCTAAGTCGCATGCTCAAACTCAACTCAACGAAGTGAGAGCAAACCTTCAGGCGGCTCAGGATAAAATCGAAGAAATTCGGAAAAAATACAACTGGGTTTAAGCTTTAGCCAGCTAGAATAATTTGTTCATTTTTTAATTAGATTCAAGGCAACGATTCATGAGCCTTCCGAGGCATGGTCATCCCATGTCGCAGGAAGCGAGTGATGAAGTTAACGAAGAAGATGATTGAAAAATGAACAAATAAAAAAAAAGGCTCCGGTAAGGAGCCTTTTTTGTATTATTGAACTGCTTTCGCGATTTGTGCAAATCCTGCTGGATCGTGGAAGGCGATTTCTGCAAGCGCCTTTCTATTAAGCTCAATTCCCTTCACCTTAAGAAGGTTGATGAACTTAGAGTAACTTAGACCGTTCGCTCTTGCGGCTGCATTGATACGGATGATCCAAAGTTTTCTCATGTCTCTTTTAAGGAGACGACGACCTTTGTAAACATTAAATAAAGCTCGCTCAACTGTTTGAGCTGCGTGACGAAACTTTGTTCTACGGTCAAAGTGAAAACCTTTCGCAAACTTAAGAATTTTGTTCCTTCTTCTTCTTGCTTTAAAACCTCTTCTAACTCGAGACATATATACTCCTACATAGATCACTCAGGGGGGATTTGACTCCGCTTCAGTTAACTCCCTGGCAATACTATAAAAACTTATTTAAGCGCTAAACTCTTAAGAACGTTTGGCATATCAGAAGGTGCCACGTAACCAGCTTTTCTTTTACTTCTTTTATATTGAGTCGTCTTCTTTGTAAGGATGTGACGAAGATTCGCTTTTTTCATTTTAATTTTCCCAGAAGCTGTCAGTTTAAATCTTTTAGCTGCTGCTCTTTTTGTCTTAACCTTTGGCATGGTTTTCTCCACTTGATATTTGTAAGTGACCCAAATTAAACAAATCAACGAATAATGTCAAACCTACTTTATTACTTAGCACTCGCGTTAAAATCACTTCGGTAGCGAAGTAAATTAGCGTATTTTTTATTTAGCCCATTTAGAAGGAAAAATGGCTGAAAATTTTATTAGGACAAGGAGAGCGAGTTCGAGGGGACGAGGCGTACGCTTTGGTACGTCGCAGTCACCGAGCAACGATGGTCGACGAAGTCATAAGGAAATTTAAAGCTATTTTTTAGCGGGAGAAACCATGGCGATGATTCTATTCCCCATCATCTTCTGATTCGATTCAACCACAGCCCCCATCTCGATAACCTTTTCTAGGATTTCCTTAAACTTCTCAATACCAATGTCTTTATGGGCCATTTCTCGCCCTCTAAACTGCATTAGAAGCTTAATTTTGTCACCTTGATCAAGAAACTTAGCTGCTTTTTTAAGCTTCACATCAAGGTCATGGGTATCGATATTGGGTCTAAATTTGATTTCTTTAACTTGAATGACGGCCTGTTTTTTCTTAGCCTCACTCGCCTTCTTTTGAAGTTGGTACTTATATTTCCCAAAATCCATCAATTTTACGACCGGTGGGTTAGCATTTGGAGAGACCTCAATAAGGTCGAGACCTGATTCATCACTAATTTCTTTAGCTTTTGAAATTGAGACTACGCCGTATTGATTTCCATCATCACCGATTAAGCGGACTTCTGCTGCACGAATATCTTCATTAACTCTAAGACCAAGATTCTGTTTATTGTCTCTTCGTCCTCTAAATCCTCTATTGGAAATAGGAAACCTCCTCAAATACGCTCACGACGTTTTCACATGGTACAATGTATCGTAAAACTCTACAAGTCAATATCTACCCCAGAAAATGTCATAAGCTTAAGATTATCATCAACTAGAAGTGATTGTGCTAAAAAAGGTTGATTAAGCCCTAGTAAAAAATCTCCGTTGTCTGTCTCAGTTCCCTTAGATAACAACCGAATGTCTTTAATACTGCCTTTGGGGAGTAAATGTTCATCTTGGGGTTTTAAGGGACCTTGAAAAGAAAAACCAAGATAAGAATCATGGCCATCGAAAAAGAAAAACAAAGATTTCGTGTCCCAAGTTAAAGGAGGATATTCAGAAAGGATCATTTCTTTTTGTTCATGGAGATCTGAAAAATGATCAAAGCTTCCAATTGAAGATGTTTTTAAACAAAAGAGACGAAGCATAGACATCATTATTCTTGGATACCTTGCTTGATTCTAAAGTTCATGACTACATTTATGCTTAGATCACGCGCAAAATTTTCTTTCGCTTCTAAGGCCTTGCCAATATCAACAACTTTAAAGAGATCTTCTTCAAGTCTTTCGAGGCATTGAATATGAGAGAAATAAGAAATTGTATTTTTGATAATTGGAATCAGAAAACTTTCACTATATTGAACGATTCGCCCATGAGTAAGTTCAATATTATAAAGTTCTTTATAAATATCGATAAACTGCTGAGTATTAAATTCTTTTTTACTAAGATGCTCTATTGTTGAAGCAGCGAGATAATAACATTCATGAATATAAGAAAGCCCTGTTGAAAAAGGACTCACTTTCTTCGCAATTTGATCTAGTTCTTCAGCATTAAGATCGAAACATTCTTCAAGTTTTTCAACGTTTTTCCCCGTGGCATAACGGATGATTTCAAGGGCAAATTGAAACATTTCATTCGCACTTGGAAGATAAAATTCAAATTTTAATTCATCTCTTTTAAGAAGGATAAACTTTCTAAAGGCATGGACTGATTTAAAATTGTCATGCTTTAAGTGGTACCAAGCATTACTTACCAATGCAGGGACAAGAAAATGATGAAGAATCATATTCTTGAAATAAAGAATGTGAACTCTTTCTTCAGGACGAATACTAAAATAAACATCCCCAAGGTTTTCACTTTGAATAATTTTGATTTTATTATTCTTAACAAGGATATTGAGAGCTTTATTCAAATTATACTTACTTGTTTGATCACTCTCTGCCAATGAAGGAGTAAGAGGAATATTAAAACGCTTACAAAATGCAATAATGCTGAAAGCTTTCTCCTCTATTTCATCCCAAGTAATAACTCCCGAAGGAGCATCAAGCAGAATCAACGCTAATAAAGAAGTCGGAGTCACCGGCATTCCATTACCCACGGCCTTAAAGCATTCAAAAGCTAACTCTTGGGCCTTCGATCGCTTGTCATTAAAGCCATCAACCGTAATACCATCACCAAATTTAATATGGATGGTCCCTAGTTTTTTATTAAAAAGTTTAAAAATCTTTAAAACCTGAGTGGGCTTTTCTTTAACTTTTTTGCCCCCTTCAAGCTCTCTTGCATGAGCTTTTTCTTCAGGGACAAACTCATGCGCAATCGAAACGGGAATAAACATCAAAGGTTTTTCATCATTGATTTTTGAATGAGCTTCAAGCAGCATATGAAAAAGACCAAACCTAGGCGGAAGAAGTTTTCCTGTTCTTGAACGCCCACCTTCAAAAAAGAATTCAACGATCTTATTTGTCTTTAACAAAGCATAAATATAAGCTTCAAATCCAATCTTGTACTTATCATCATCCTTAAATCTTCTACGAATGAAAAAAGCTCCAGTATTTCTAAAAAAGCTTCCAAAAAGGAAAATATTTAGATTGATCCCTCCTGCAACATAAACAGGGGTTTTGAACGTTTTATAAAACATGTAAGTCAAAGCGATGTAATCCGCGTGTGACTGGTGATTAGGAACAAGAACTATATGATTTTTTTCAGAAAGTTCTTTAAGGTCAAAACCGTAAGGGGTTTCGAGATGAACACCATCGTAGAGTTTTAAAAGAGTTTTATCGAGAACCTTTAACGTTTTATCAACGAGGCCCTCATTAAATTTCCCATGGATTTCATTGAATATTTTTAAGAACTCGTCCTTGTCTTTAGACGAATTTTGTAACCATTCCTGGATTTTAGGATATTCCCAAAAAGTACTTTCCATGGTCTCTCATTTTCTTCGGTGATTATTTAATAAAATCAGCGAAGTAGATGGGGATTATTATATAGAGGATTGTATCTCGGATGAGATAAAACATAAAAAAATAAAAAAATGCCTTCTTGGATTTTAGAAACAGTTTTTCTATCCCTAGCACTTGAGCCTTTTTCGACATTGAGATCATAAACCGACTCTTCCCCCAATGCTTAAAAAAGAACTTGAGCTCAAAAATAAGCTTAGACCAAGCTCCAAATAAATGGCTTTTCACCCTATTGATGACTGCTTCCATAGGCATATAGATAGCATAGGTTGAAAGACGTGAACAGTGCGTCTTAGTCATGGATAATATTGGTGTTTGATATGCCAAACCCTTGATTTTGTTGAGTTTTCTACACTTTCATGACACTTTTTAGGTGAGCTGCTTCTAAACTAAGAACGTGATGAATTCGCTGTATTTGTATAATTTTAATACCCAGGCAGAGCCTCAGGTACCTTTTTACGAGAATACTCTCACTAAGAAGTCGAGTATTCCTTTCGTAATGAAGACCTGTCAACGAACTTTAGTTATTTCTACAGAACCGTTAAAACTAGAGAATGCTTGTTTAACTCTTGAAGGGATCGAAGCTTATCGCTTTATCCTTGAAATGCTTTGTGGGCTTAAGAGTCGCTTAATTGCAGAGAACGAGATTGTCGCTCAATATAAATCTTTTCTTGGCCAATACCTTAATTATATTAATCGAGACCCAAAGCTAATCCCTTACCTTCAGAAAGTTCTTCAAGACTGCAAGAACGTAAGAACGAAGTACCTCTTAGGAATTAGTCAGAAAACTTATGCGGCCCTTTCTAGAAAAATTTTGAGAAACCACCTTGGCGAATCTGACTCACCTATTTTGATTTATGGAACGGGACAACTCGCCGAAGACCTTATTAACCAGTTTAAAAAAACTGCCCCTGTTTTTGTAACAGGAAGAAATCAAGAGAAAGTTCAAGACCTTATTACTCAACATGATGTTAGTGCTTTTGAATGGAAAAACTACAACGGATACCTCAATTTCCGTTTCCAACTCAATACCATTGGAACAGAAGAAACTCTTTTTGATTATGAATTCACTCAATCATGGAATAATAATCATAAGGAAGAAGGGGTTATTATTGATTTAGGTGAACCCTCACCTTTTGAAACCTCAGAAACCATTACAGATGCTCGCTACTACGACCTTGAACATATTTTCAAAAAAGGTGCGATCGAAAACGCAGAGAAAAAACAGAAGATTTCTCGTGCCATTTCGGCGATTAAGGAACTTAGCCAAAAACGATTTCATTGGTTTGAAACTCAATTAAAGAAAAAGCAGGAATACTTAGATGACAACCTTCACGATAGGGAGCCGGGGGAGCCTGCTAGCAGTAGCCCAAGCCTCGTTTATTAAAAAAAAACTCGAAGAAAAAACCTCTCATAAATTCGAATTGAAAATCATAAAAACGAAAGGTGATGTCATTCAGGACAAACCCTTGTGGCAACTAGAAGGTAAAGACTTCTTCACCAGAGAACTTGATGAGGCTCTTTTAAAAAGAGAAATTGATCTCGTTATTCATTCTTATAAAGACCTTGGTGGGGAACGCCCTCAAGGAATTGAGCTCGCGGCCGTCACGAAACGAGTAAACCCCGCAGACACGCTCATCACGACCAAAGAGACTGCACTTAAATTAGTGAATCAACAATTTAAAGGTAAATTTCGTCTTGGGAGTAGCTCCCCTCGAAGAATTGCTCAGTCAAAAGCTCTTCCCGAATATCTTCCGCAATCGGGTTTAGAAATCGAAAACATTAACCTTAGAGGAAACGTTGATACACGATTAAAGAAACTTCTTTCTGGTGAGTATGACGCTATTATCTTGGCAGCGGCAGGACTTGAAAGAATTAGCTATAGTGAAAAAGGATATGAAGCTCTAAAAGAGCTTGCGCCTAGCCTTACCTTTATGTTTTTACCCCTACAAGACTTTGTCCCTGCTCCCGCTCAAGGAGCTCTGGCCATTGATTGCCATGAAGAAAACTCAGAGCTTAAAACAATTCTTAAAACCGTTGAAGATGAAGAAACGAGAAATTGTGTAAGTCATGAGAAAGCAACTTTTCAGAATTATGGCGGGGGATGCCATCTTCCCATGGGGATCTATGCACACTCACTCGATCAAGGAATTCACCTGGTTGAAAAAGGAGAAACTCAATCCGGTAAATCTATTCATAAGTCTCAAATTTTAGAGGCTGATAAACTAAAAAAAATTGAAAGCTTCTTAAAAGGTGGGTCAAAAATATTTCTTGGAATGCCTGCACCTTCACCTCATAAACAGTTTATTTATGATGCTTTAATCGAAAAAAAGTTTCAAACGAGCAAGGCTTCAAAAGCTAATGTTTCTTTGGTCTCAACAAGACATTCTTTAGAAAATTTTTCTAAATATTGTAAGGCGACCGAACTTCCTGTTGTATTCGCAGCAGGTTCTAAATCAATGAAATCTATCGCTAAAGCTGGTTACTGGTGCCATGGTTGTGCAAACTCTCAAGGAGAACAAACTCTACAAGACTTAAAGAACTCACAGTCCTTCGGACTATTTCATAAACTCTCGGGAGAATGGAATGTTTTTACTCATAAAGACTCTAAATCTTCTCTTGGAAATGTTGTTCCCTCATATATAAGAGTTTTAAATGAAGTAGAACCAACTTGGGAACAAAACCTCGAAAAATGTGAAGCTTATCTCTTTACAAGTTTTGCTCAATACAAAGAATACATAAAAAAATACCCTTATATAAAGAATAAGCCCATCCTTTCAGGGATGGGAAAAACCTATCGAGAATTTAAAAAGCAAGGTGTTGAATGCTTGGCCGTCCCTAGTTTTCGATGGGTTTTAGATCAGGTTAAGGAAAATCATGAATAACAACGAACTTTTTGAAAAAGTAAAACAAGTCACACCCGGTGGCGTCCACTCACCTGTGAGAAGCTTTAAAGGACTCGATGAAAACCCTCGATTTATTAAAGAAGCTCATGGGGCGATCATTACCGATGAAGAAGGCAAAGAATATATTGATTATTGTATGAGTTTTGGTCCTCTGATTTTAGGTCATTCTCACCCTCAAGTAAGAGAGAAAATTATTGAATCAGTGAATAGGGGCTGGAGTTTTGGTGCTTGCGAGAAATACTCTTATGACCTCGCCAAGTTTATTACTGACAAGTTAGATTTCGTTGATCAAATTCGTTTCGTAAATTCAGGAACGGAAGCTGTGATGACGGCGCTTCGTCTTTGTCGAGGTGTCACGGGAAAATCGAAAATTATAAAGTTTAACGGTTGCTATCATGGCCACGTGGACTCCATGCTCATTAAAGCAGGATCTGGACTTGCAGGAACGGCCGAGGCCAGTAGTTCAGGGATTACCCCTAATTGCGCGGCTGATACCTTGATTATTGAACTTAATGACATTGAAGAACTTAAAAAATGTTTTGCGGATCAAAAAGATATTGCAGGAGTGATTATAGAACCACTACCCGCAAACAACGGCCTCATGCCCCAAGAGCTTAACTACCTTAAAGAAGTGGCAAAACTTTCAAAAGAAAATGGGGCACTCCTTATCTTTGATGAAGTTATCTCAGGTTTCCGTGTGAGCTTTGGAGGAATGGCCGAGGTCACAGGGATTACTCCTGACATTGTAACTTACGGAAAAATCATTGGTGGGGGTATGCCTGTTGGTGCGATCGGAGCGAGAAAAGATATTATGGAACACCTCGCCCCTATTGGGAATGTTTATCAAGCTGGTACTTTAAGCGCGAACCCTGTAGCCATGTGTGCAGGACTTGAAACCTTAAAGATTATTGCTGGTGAAGGTTTTTACGAATGTCTTGAAGTTCAAAATAAGAAGAATCGTGATGTTTTTATGAAATGGTTTCAAGAATATAATGAGGGAGAATTCCGTGATTATAATATTATCACAGACTCCTCGTTATTCTGGGCCGTTCCAAGTAAGGATCCAATTAAACAGATTGGAGAGATCCCGACCAACCTTTTTGAGCGTTTTAACCCGCTTCAGAAGGTTCTTCTCGCTAAAGGTGTTTACCTTTCCCCTAATCCTTATGAAGTAGGCTTTATGAGCCTTGCTCATGATGATAAGATCCTAGGGAGATTGGAAGAACAACTTTGGAACTAAACAAATTTAACAGAACTCGAAAGTGGCTCTACATAAGTACAGCAACTTGGCTCGCCACAACCCTTGCCCTAGGAGCATGGTGGCTTTATCTTGTCTTGAAACTGGCTAAACTTCTCGAAGTCAACAAAATCCCGCTGCAAAGCAATCTCTATCGAATGCTGAAATGGGAAGGGCTCTTTTTCTTTTGCCTGCTCACTCTATTAACCATCACTGTCTTTTATCTTTTCTATCGAGACCTTAAAAAATCACAGGCCATCAGGGCCTTCTTTGCTTCACTCACCCATGAACTCAAAACCCCTTTGGCCAATATTAGAATGCAGTCAGAAATCATCAAAGAAGAATTTGAGGATCTCAAAAATGACAAATTAGAAAAAAATGTCGATCGTCTCATTCAAGGAAGTCGAGAACTTGAGCAAGAATTCGATAAGATGCTCCAACTTTCTCGCACTGAAGATGCAGGAGGGCTAAATCTCCACTCCCTAAACCTCGTTCGGTACCTTAAAGGTTTTGATGTTTCGAATTATGATGATGTTGAAATAAAGGTTGAATCAAAACTAGCCAATTCAGATATACTCGCAGATGACTATGCTTTAAAGGTTATTCTTAATAATCTTATTCAAAACTCCTTGAAACATAACCCCAATCGTCCCCTCACGATCACTCTCATTATTAGTGATATTAATAACATGATATGTTTAAACTTTACTGAGTCTACTTCAATTCAATTTGAAGGAGATGCAGATAAGCTAGGTACTCTTTTTTATAAATGGAATTCACATCAAGGAAGTGGAATAGGCCTTTACTTAATTAAACGCTTAATGCTCCAAATGGGTGGAGAGTTTAAGATTACTAAAACTCCTCAAGAATTCCTTGCATTCGATCTTTTCTTCCGGTCACATAGAGGTGATCATGAGTAATTATCAAATCCTCCTAGTCGAAGATGAAAAAACGCTTGGGGAAACTCTCCAAGAGTATTTAAACTCAAAACAATATGAATGTTTCTGGGCGAAAAACTGTCAAGAAGCTCAAGAATATTTTAAGAGTAATAAAAATAATCTCAGTATTATCCTTCTCGATATCGGC
>JAUHYH010000070.1 GCA_030426585.1 Bacteriovoracia bacterium | reverse complement strand
AGCAGCAGTAGAAATAACAAGAGCTGGAATTTGAGCCACAAGACCATCACCAATTGTTAATAAAGTAAAAATTTCTGCAGCATCACCAAAAGACATTCCGTTCTGACCAACGCCTATAATAATTCCACCAATAATGTTAACGATAGTAATAAAGATACCTGCAATAGCATCTCCTCTTACAAACTTTGAAGCACCATCCATAGATCCATAAAAATCTGCTTCACGAGCTATTTCTTCTCGTCTTTGCTTTGCTTGAGATTCATTGATTAAACCTGCATTTAAGTCAGCATCAATCGCCATTTGCTTACCAGGCATCGCATCTAATGTGAATCTCGCAGCTACCTCTGCTACTCTACCAGCACCCTTGGTAATAACTATAAAGTTAATAATAACGATAATAATAAAGAGAATAATCCCAACAGCGTAGTTCCCACCAACGACATAATTACCAAATGAGAAAATTATTTGTCCTGCTGCAGCTAAGCCACTTTCACCACCTCTTAAAAGAATATTCTTTGTTGAAGCAACGTTCAGTGTAAGTCTAAATAAAGTTGCCATTAAGAGAACTGAAGGAAATACTGAAAAATCGAGAGGTCTTTTAGCGTAAATTGATAATAGTAAGATCACAATAGACATCGCCAAAACTAAACTTATAAAGATATCCATTACCGCAGGTGATACAGGAACAATAATTACGGCAAGTGATAATACTAACCCTACTGCAACTGCTAGGTCAGTATTTTCAGAGAGAAATTTCAATCTTTTAAAAATATTTTCCATGTTTCACCCTAAGCAGCATTTCTTTTCTTAAGCTTCTTTCTATAGACATAAGCTAAGATTTCAGCCACTGCTTTATATAAATTCCTTGGTACAAAGTCTCCGAGTTTAACTGTTCCATAAATAGCTCTTGCCAAGGGAACATTCTCAACTAATGGAACCTTATTTTCCTTTGCAAGTTCTCTAATTTTTAATGCGAGATGATCTGCACCTTTAGCTACGACCATTGGAGCGTGCATATTTTCCCTATCATATTTAATAGCAACAGATATATGTGTTGGATTTGTAACGATGACATCAGCTTCTTTAACTTCGTTCATCATCCTTTTTCTAGCCATTTCTCTTTGGATCGTTCTAATTCTTTGCTTTATTTCAGGATTACCATCCTTATCTTTTTGTTCTTTCTTTACTTCTTCTTTCGTCATTTTAAGCTTTATAGAGTATTGATACTTCTCCCAAGCAAAATCCATTATCGCCATAATCAGAAGGCCAATGAGTAACGTAAAAACAAGTTTTACAAAAAGACTTTTTGTAAAATCAAGAGCGACACTAAGGTCAGAGTCTAAAAACCCTATAAAACCTTTTAATAAGGGCTTAACCACTATGTAGGTTAACATAATCACAATCGCGAATTTCAATAAGCCTTTAAAAGTTTCAAAGATCATCTTTTTAGAAAAAACTCTTTTCACTCCACTGATGGGATCAACTTTTTTTAAGTCCCACTTCAAAACCTCGGTGGAAAAGAGAAATCCGAATTGCATAACGGTTGTTATATAACCTAAGCATAGAGAGGTAACGAAGATAGGAGCAACCATTTTGAGAAGCGTATAAATAGATTCTTTAAAAATAACAAGAATTGTTTCTCTCTCAAAGACCTTCGAAATTTCAAATTTATAGAGCCAATCAAAATAGTCCTTAATCACATCAAACATGAATGCACTTGAAAGGATAAGACAAAAGAAGATACCAGCAAGCATAAGAACACTCGTAAGTTCTTTTGAAGAGGCGATCTGCCCCTTACGGCGAAATTCATCAATCCGGTACTGTGACGGATCTTCTGTTTTTTCTGCTGGGTCTTTTTCTTCGTCGGCCATAATTAAATTACAAAGTTAAACCAATCTCCAAGTTTATCTACATACATTTGATAGCTATAGTAGAAAAACTCCTGTCCAATAAAATAAAAAACTAATAAACCAAAACCGATGTTCACAACAAAACTAATCATGAACACATTCATTTGAGGAACAAACCTTGCCACAATTCCAAGAACTGAATTAATAAGTAAATTCGTTACGAGGATTGGCATAGCCAAAAGTAGTGCCATTTTTATTAGGTCTTTAAAAAACATATTTAAAAATTCGAAAGTTTTTGGGGTCACTACAATCTTGTATAAAGAGAAGCTTTCGAAAGAAAGGACGACACCTTTGAAAATAGGAAGGAGTGCCCCCGAAGATATAATCATTATTAGTAAAGTCCATCTAATTAATTGTTCAATAGGACTTATTGGAGCAGCATAACTTGGATCAAAGTACGTTATAGAAGAAAAACCAATTTGTTGAGTAATAATTGATCCTGCAGATACAAAGATTGTCATAATCATTTTGGCTAAAAATCCAATAATTAACCCGCTTAATGCGTAATAAATAGTTAAGAACCAAAAATTAACTTCACCTGTATATGCAATATCTTTCATTATCGCGGGTTCAGCAAAAGGAAAAAGTGCATAACTAATCAGAACACAAAAAAGCATTTTTACAGTTCCAGGGATTGCTTTCTCGCTAAAGACTGGCATTGTAATCAAGATTGTAATCCAACGAGTAAAGCATAACCAATATGCTAACAAAGTCGCAGAATCTAAAACTGATATATTAATCATTTAATCTTCACTACCTCTGGAATACTTATAAATAACTCTTCCGTATAACTCGTCATTGTTTCAATTAACCAAGGCCCAGAAATAATAATCAAAAGCATTATCGCTACAATTTTGGGGATAAATGCTAAAGTCTGTTCATTGATCTGAGTTACTGCTTGGAACAATGAAACAGAAATACCTACAACCATCGCCCCTAGAAGCATAGGTGCTGCAAGCATCAACGTAATCTTTATTGCTTGTTGTGTAAGTTCTATGACAAGATCATTACTCATTTCAGCTCCTTAATTGAAAGACTTCAAAATTGATCCTGTGACAAGTTGCCAACCATCAACAAGAACAAAAAGTAAAATTTTAAATGGCAAAGAGACCAGGATTGGTGGAAGCATCATCATCCCCATCGCCATTAAAACTGAGGCGATAACCATATCCAAGATTAAAAAAGGTATATAGAGCAGGAATCCAATTTGAAAAGCGGTTTTAAGCTCTGAGATAATAAAAGCAGGTATTAAGAAGTGGATAGGAACATCGCTGATTGTTTGGGGCAAAGTCGTTGATGTTGCATCATAGAACAATTTAATATCGTTCTTCCGAACATGCTTACTCATGAACTCTCTTAGCGAGTACTCAAGTGAAGAAAGCGCCTCGCCAGTCGAGATTCTTTTTTCGGTATAAGGCTTTAATGAGTTTTCATAAATCTTGGTTCCCGTTGGCATCATTACAAAAACAGATAAGAATAAAGCGAAACCGATCACTAATTGATTCGGTGGCATATTCTGAGTTCCTACCGCTTGCCTCATGAATGAAAGGACTACAATAATACGAGTAAACGAAGTACAGAGAATTATAATTGCAGGAGCAAGGGTGAGGACTGTAAAAAGTAAAACGACTTGTAGAGTATCTGCAAAATCAACACCTTGACCAAAGTTGATTGATAATCCTGCCAAGTTAACTCCGCTGCTACCAGCTTGTGCCAAAACTGTAACTGGAAATAACATGAATAGCGAAGTTAGTACTTTTATCATTACGCTCTACTTATAATTGAACCAGGTTTTTTCATTTTCTTCTTTAAATGCTTTGAAAAAGAAGCTTGCCTAGATGTTGTTGGTGTACTCTTATAGATATCTTTTTTTTCTACAACTTCAGGAATTCTTGAGGTTTCAGTTTCTTTTAAACTTCCGTCAAAGTTATTTCCAAGAACTTCCTTTTCACCCATTTTTAATAGACCAGCTTGATCTTTAACTTCTGTCAGGAAGTTAATTCCCGTTTCAGTGTTTGAAAGAAGTAAATACTGATCATGAACTCTTACGAGAAGAAGGTTTTTCTTTGGTGCGATATGAGTCGTTCCTATAACCTCAACAAGTTTCGAATTGTTCAAAAAACCTAACTTACTTTTTCCTAATACTTTTTTTCTGAACAGATTCATCACAAGTAGGAATCCCCCCACAATCGTTCCAAGAACAATAACAAGTTTTACGAGGTAACTCTGAATTCCTTTCGTCTCATCTTTCAAATCATCAATTTTAACAGGCTTAACTATGGGAGCTGCTTCAGTTTTGACTTGAGCCGTCTGCTTGGTTGTAATTTTATCTTCTAATAATTCACTGACCTTATCTTCATTAAACGGGATTTTATCTTGTGTATCTGCTGTTCTTCTAAAGTCTTCAATTAAATAATCAAGGTTTGACTTCTTAGGCACTTCCACTTTCTTTTCTTGGGCCATCGGTTTCTTTTCAGCCACTTTCTCTGTTTTAGCCGCAATCTTTCCAACCAGAGGCAATATTGCTGTTAAGCTTTTCTTGCTTAACTTAACAGAAATACTAGAAGCCATCTTTTTGTCTATTGAACTTCTTGGAACTACAAGAATAGCTCCATCTTTAGAATCAATGATCTTCATCCCGTTTGCAGGGCTTAAATGGACAGAAGCCCCTTTTGATTCAACCCCTGGAACAAAAATATGAATTGCTTCTTTCTTGTGTTGTATTTGAGGGTTTTGGCTCAAATCTGAAGACAGAGCAAGAATGACCTTTGTCATACTGCCTGATTTGACCTCACTAACTTTCTCAACCTTATCAAGCCCATAAGAAAAACTTGAGAATAATAATAAAAAAACAAGCAATTTCATTTCAATTCCTATTTAAGTGTTTCGATCCTCTCGACAGGACTAATAATATCCGTCAATCGAATTCCAAATTTTTCGTTAACAACTACAACTTCACCTCTAGCTACGACTTTCCCATTTACCAGAACTTCAAGAGGCTCACCTGCTAGTTTATCAAGCTCAATTACAGATCCCTGAGCTAATTGCAATAGATCTTTAATAACAACTTTAGCCCTACCAAGCTCAACACTGACCTTTAGTGGTATGTCTAAAATGAAATCAAGGTTTTGAATTTTAAGCTTATTAATCGCATCATCACCTGTCTGAACTGTGTCATCAACAAGTCCAATGTTCTCCAAAGCTTTTTCTTCAACCGTATTTTCACCTTGGTTTGTTTCTTCGCTCATGATTTTGTCTCCTCAATTTTTCGAGTGATTTGAACCGCTCGATTCCCTTTATAAATTCCTGAAATACATTTAAGTTTCTTTACATCTTCAACTTCGATGTCTAGTTCCGATGAAGCATCTTTACCAAGAGGAATGATATCTCCAATCTTTAAGCTTAATAGATCTGAAACCGAAATCTCAGTTTCCCCAAGCTTCACAATTGTTTCTGAAGTAATCTCTTGAACATGCTCAGACATAAATTTTGTCCAAAGTGTATCCACAACATCGTGATCAGTTTGATAGCTTGAACTAAGTTTGTGTTTAATAGGCTCTATCGTTGAGTAAGGGATGATGACCATAATTGTCCCAATTGCTGATTCAAACTCAACTTCAAATGTTGTTGTAATAATAACGTCTGAGGGGGGAACAACTCCAATAAACTGTGGATTGATTTCGGTTCTCACATACTGAGCATTGATTTTATGAATTGGAGCCCAGGCTTCTTCAAGATCATTAATCGCCATATCCATAACTCTTTTCATGAACGAAAGCTCTATTTGAGTGAATTCTTTTCCATCAATTTTTGTAAAAGGCCGATCTGACCCTCCAAAATATGCATCAATAATCGCGTATGCAAGCTTTGATTCAAAAACCATTAGGGCTGGTCCTCTTAGCTCGTTCAATCTCATTAAGCACATACAACTTGGAATCGGTAATGTGTTAACGAATTCACCAAACTTCAAAAGGTCAGTCGATATAATTGAGATCGTTGAAATTTTTCTTAATGAGTTTGAAAGAGAAACTCTAAATGATCTAATGAATCTTTCATAGATGATATCAAGGATAGGCATTCTACCCCTAATAACTTTATCTTGGTTCGTGAGGTCATAGGGTTGAACGTTTTGCTCTAGTTCCGACTCTGCAAAACCACCACCATCACCAATGAGCTCATCAACATCAGAGTCATCATTGACGGCGTTGAGTAGAGCATCAACTTCATCTTGACTTAGAACTTGTGACATTTTCCCCTCCTGGGAGTCTTATCCTCGGACTTCATGTCCGAATATGTCTTTCTTAATTAATCTGAAAACTTACGTAGTAAATATCTACTACTGCTCCATTAATTAAGAACGAATTAACCGCATTCTTTATCTCTTCTTTTAAAAAGAGTTTTCCTTCTCGTTGCAAAAGATCCTCTGGCTTTTTAGAGTTTAGAATACTAATTATCGCATCTCTTATTTGAGGTTTTCTCGCTTGGAACTCCTCATCTTTTGCATCTTTATTAAATTGAAGAACTGTTTTCATTCTTAAGTATCTTCTTGGTCCAGTCCCTTGTGCGAGGTTTACTGTAAAGTTTTCTAATGGCAATAAGCTTCCCTCTTCCTTCTTCTCTTTAATTAATTCAGACTGACTGTCTTCGGAACCTCTTTCATCCATCATCTGGCTGACAACATCTCTAATGTTAGGTTCCTCTGAGCTTTTTTTCATAAATTGGTATTGTTGAAAACCAACAAAACCAAGAGTCGCACAGTTTAAAACAATCAACAGAACAACTAGAGGTGAACTTTTAGCTCCCCCGCCAACTTTTGCTCCATCACTTTTAATTTCTTTTTCGTTTTCTTCAGCCATGGGTAACCCTTAACCTTTTTTAGTATTAATCCCTAACTTAATATAAGTGAGAAACGAAAATATTTCCCCTCAACTACACTCTAATTATAGTTGATAGGCAGAATTTGTATCAATGAGGCAGGAGGCTCCATATAAATTTAACCATTTATGCCATTTGGTAGGTAAATAGTTCCCCACAAATAGATGTTTTTGATGATAAAAAAATGACACTGGAAAATACTCAGCTTTATTTTGGACAAAAAAAAGGGGAAGCGTAAGCCTCCCCTCTATTTCGTTTTAAGTAAGTGAGATACTAAAACATTTCCTTCCAAGCCTTCCCTGGTCTGAATTTTGGAAGTGTCTTAGCTTTAATTTTAATTTTCTCACCAGTAGCAGGATTGATTCCTGTTCTAGCTGCTCTTTTAACTTTTGTAAAAGTACCGAAACCAACAAGTGAAACGTCATCACCTTTCTTTACAGTTTTTCTTACTGTATCGATGAAAGCATTTACAAAGTTTTCTGCATCTTTTTTTGTAAAGTTCGTAAGAGTCTTTTCCTTAAGTACTGCTTCAATTAATTCTTTCTTGTTCATGTTCTCTCCTCTTTGAGATACAAGGTTAGTAAAAATAGCTATCTATCTAAAGTTTTCCTTACTTTTTTTTGAATGACAACTTTTTTAGCTATAAAAAACCTCGAACCGCCCCTTATAGCTTAAGTTTTCCCCGTTTTTCAAGCTCGCCCACGATCTCTACAAAGTAACTTGTCGGGTAGGCGCCCTTCACAGGGATACCATTAATAAGGAAGCCAGGAGTTCCTTGAAAGCCATACTTTCTAGCCTCGGCCATATCTTCATCGATCCGAGTAGTGACTGCCTCAGACTTAACATCTTTGCTAAGTTTAGACATATTGGCTCCAACTTTTTTGGCCACTTCCTTTAAGAACTTCTCTCCCCCTTCACGGATCTTAGATTGTTCTTCAAAGAGAGCGTCATGGAATTTAATCGCTTTTTTAGAGTCCTGAAGCCTAATCGCCTCATAATACTCTGCAGCCGTTCTTGAATACTGACCAATGACTGGAAGGTGCTTAAAGACAAACCGAATTTTGTCATCGTATTTTTCTAGAAGCTCCATTACTGTATTAAAGCCTTTTGAACAGTAATAGCACTGGAAATCTGAGTACTCTACCAGTGTGATAGGTGCGGACTTCCCGCCTCCACGGAAGAGTTCATCATCTCTAATTTGAGCAACGAGAGGATTATCATAACGTTCTTCAAGTTGCTTTTTCTCTTCTTCTTCACTCTTTTTACGAGCTTCCTCTTGCGCTTTTTGAGCAGCATCTTTGAATGCATCAAGAATGACAGTAGGATTCGCTTGAATCGCTTCAGCTAAAATATCAGGGTTTTCTTTGAGTAACTTTTTAACACTATCTTTAGAGACAGACCCCATACAGGAGTAAAAGAAAATTAACATTGAAGAAATAAGCAAAAGAGAAAATTTCATATTAGGTCCTTTTGATGATGGGGAAATGGCAGTAAATCATATAGGGATATCCTAAAGAACCTTAGGACGTATTTCAACAAATAACGCGTTAACTCATTGTTAAATTATTGTCATTTAGTCTGGATGCTCTTGCTCAACTAATTCAAGGCATGAATAATTTTTTTATGGACTCCCCCACAATCGAGGCAACGAGAGGTTTCCTGGACTAACAGACTTCTATAGTCAGGTAAATGACTCAAAAGTAGCTTAGCCCCACAAAATTCACACTCATCAATTTTTTTAGCAACTTCTTCAGGGGTTCCCTGATACTCAAGATAATTCTCAATTTTAAAATCTAACTTGCAGGACATCGTTTTAACTCCTTTGAGCACCCCCAACTTTCAAGGGGGTTAAAACTCTATCGACTCAATTGCGAAATTTTCAACAAAAAGCCCCTGGGTAGGTAAAGAAGGTCTTAGTGTAGTTGAGCTTAAAGATCTGCCTTCTCAAGTAGTTAAATTTATAAGCCTTTTCCTTCCAGTATTGGCTTATAAAGACTATTTGAACTAAGATTAAGTTTGGGTGTTCTAGGAGGGAACCAAGTTATGCAGCTTAAATGTGTGATTCTATCATTATTTTTTATCACACTCCCCTCTGTTTCTTATTCTAAAATTCCAGAAGTAAAAGTCCTGATTGGAAAACAATTAGAGAAAGTTAAGATTAAGGGAGTTAATCTCCATCGGAAATTTAGACACGAAAATAATTCAAAAAAGTATAAAGGTCTTCGGACTGTTGTTTTTAACTGTAATAAAAAAACGGCTCAATTAAAAAAACAAAATCTTTTAGCCTCTTTAAAAACCGATAATCAAATTATTAAGTGGGAAGACAATCTATATGAAGGAGAACTTCTTTTAGAGTCCAAAGCAAAAAGCCAGTCTTGTGATCTCATCATGAAAACAACTATGGAGAGGTATATAAGTCTTCTACTCAGTAAGGAAATGAATGCTGCTTGGCCAATTGAAGCCTTAAAAGCCCAAGCCGTAGCTGCTAGAACCTACGCTTACTTCAAAATGAAGAATGCAAATAATCAAAACTTCCATCTTGAAAACTCTGAAAAGCATCAAGTAAACGGATCAATGAAAGATGAGAGTAAAAACACAAGAAGAGCTTCGAGAACAACAGCCGGCCAAATTCTTGTAAATTCAACAGGAGAACTACAACCTATTTTTTACCATGCTAAATGTGGCGGTAAAACATTACTTCCTTCAGACGTCTGGGGAGGATTTGTTAAAGGTTATAAATCTGTTATATGTCCTTTTTGTGTCCATCATGGAGAAAAAGAATGGAATAGAACTGTTCCAACCAGAGATTTTGCTTCCTTAATTAAAAAGCTTTATCAAAAGAAGTTTGGAGCTGCTTTTTACTCAAAAAACTTCAAGTCAAATACAAAGGATCTTTATTCATTTCATGATCATCTTTTTAATAGAAGTACTAAAATCTTTCATTCTGGAAGCACCCATACAATATCTAAACCACGTTTAAGAAACTTATCGGGAAGATCACTCATACCATCTAATAACTATTCAATTAAGATTGCGGGAGATAAGGTCCACCTTAATGGAAGAGGTTATGGGCATGGAGTTGGACTATGCCAAATTGGCGCCCTTGAGCTTGCAAAACGAGGCTATAGTTATAAAGAGATTCTTTCCTATTATTTCCCCAATCATAAGGTCGTCAACGTTAATAATAAGAGCTATCTTTAAGTAATGAAGACAATCTTTCTTTTCCTATTATTTTCTCAGCTTGCTTGGTCACAAAAAATTTTGATTGACCCTGGTCATGGTGGAAAAGATCATGGCGCCAAGGGAAGAATTGCTGGTACAAAAGGTATTCAGTCTGAGAAAAACTTAACCCTTAAACTTGCTAAAATTCTAAAAGAAAAGCTTAAAAAGAAATACACCGTCTTTTTAACTAGGGAAAAAGATAAACATATTTCTTTAGAGGATCGAGCAAAGCTCGCAGAAGAACTCAAAGTAGACATTGTTCTTTCCATTCACTTCAATTCTTCTGAGTATAGAAATGCACGAGGCTTTGAGACTTACTACCTCGATAATCATGATGACGTTGCCGTAAAGAGGTTAGAAAGCGCAGAAAACCACGGATTTTCAGAAGACTCTCTTGTTAATAAAATTCTTATTGATCTCGCAATCAAGCTGACATCAAGCAAGTCTAAAAAACTCGCAAAGCTAACCCATCAAAACCTCGTAAAAAGAATAAAAGGAAAATATAAAATAAAAGACAGGGGCTTTAAGCCAGGTAACTTTTATGTCCTCGCTTTATCGAAGAGACCTGGTTTACTCTTGGAAGCCGGCTTCATGTCTAATAGAAAAGAGCTTTCTAAAATCTCAAACCAAAATTTTTTTAATGATTATGCTGAAGGAATTCTTTCTGGTTTAAATGCATTCTATGGAAAATAAAAAACCCCAGGAAAAGAATCCCGGGGTTTTCTAGACTACGGAGAGGTTTCGTTTATAACATCTGCTCGCTAAAGAAATCAAAAGGACATATCCCTTCAATAGGAGATGCTCCGTTGATTGGCGCGACCTGAAGAATAATTGGCATTGATGAATGTGGGTAACGAAGCCCAAAGTTAAATTCAGAAATTTGGTTAACTGAACAACTTGTCGCTGGAGATCCGTAAAAGTCTCCAAAAATTTCGACATTAGTGATGGCTGGTCCCCATCTGTCGATGTCACATAGACTGATAATTACATCTTTTGTTGTGCCGTAATCTTTAACAACTACGACATCTCTCTCTGGAGTTGAACCGATGTAAAGAGTTTTTACTCCTGCAAGATTGTTAAGGTCAAGATTAACATTGTTTACACCGAGTGCTTGTGGGAACTGGCCAAAACCAGTTGATTGAAATTTAAATCCAACAGTCACTCTTGGTGCGTTCCCCATACAGATCATGCTTGGATGACTGATAAGGCTCGTGAATTTTTGGGAAAATGGAATCCCATCTAAAGTTCCTCCGAAAGCAGGATTCACGTAAGGTGATCCCCCGAAGGTACGGTTTTGGTTGTCGCTTCCGCATGATACTCCTAGTGCTAGGAACAACATGAAGAATAAAGTTTTTACTCTCATTGTTTTCATTTCTCCTCTCCTTGTCTTTGTCTAAAAAAGAAACGTCTACGCTCATATAATGCATGTCTCATGCCAAAGTGATATTTGTGTGATTTTGGGGACTTAAGAGAGCTTGTATGAAAAAATATCTACACTTTCGTTAGCACCTGTCTACAGATTAGACACAGCGAGGTCAGAAGCCCGAGGTGTAGTGCCGCTAAATGCGACAGCCGTAGCAGGATGCCGAGGCTACTTGAACACAAGGCTCAGGTTCTGCTTATTACCTTCCGATCAGTCTATATAATGCTTAAATTCTTATCATTATTATGTTTAGCTTTTTTTAGTGTTCTGGGTCTTGCCCAGAGCCTTGAAGATTTTCAGTCAGATCTGGATAAAATCAACAACTCATTTTCACTTACCTATACCTCAACTTTTCATCAATCACTTGAACTTACTCTGGAAGATAAGAGATATATTCAAAAATTTAACGAGACTCAAAAGTTTTACTTTGAGATCCTTAATAAGTATTTTACTCGCTATAATCGAAATCCCGATCTACAACCTTATACATTTTCAGCCGCAGAGTTATCTGAGCTACATTACGATATCCTCTCAAAGCATCTCGAAGTCCTCGGA
>JAUHYH010000069.1 GCA_030426585.1 Bacteriovoracia bacterium | reverse complement strand
TCAGCAAGGAATGTTCTTGTCGTGTCCGTCGCAAGACCTGTTTCGAAATACCCACCCGAATCTAAAAGAACAAGGTCTTCCTTTTTAATAATTCTATCGGCTTTAGGATTACCATAATGAACAATGGCCCCATTCTCCCCTGCCCCACTAATCGTATTAAAACTCTGTTCTGTAGCACCATTAGCCTTATAAAATTCAGTGGTTTTATTATAAAGATCCCGTTCTGAAATTTTTTGATCCAAAGAATCTTTACACCATTTAATTGTTTCATAAATGGCTTGGCTTCCTTTTTCAAAAATTCTTTCATATTCAGGTATCTCAACCGAAGTTTTTAGACATTTTATCCAAGTGAGACCTTCATTTTCTTTTAGATCCACGGGTAATGATTTTAAAGTTTCGTAATCAAACAAAGTGGAAGCATTTTTATCAAAATGAAGATTTTTTATTCCCTGATCTTTCACTATTTTCTTTAAAGCTGATTCATAACTATCTGAATAAGGGTGAACCTCAACGAGTTGGTCCGAATCCTTAAACTTGATCGTCTCTTGAGCGAAGACATGAACCTTATCTTTGGTAACAAGGGCCTTTGCTAAAAAAGTGCTATGAAAAGGAAGATGGTACCCTCTCATATTGGTAATCCAGGCAATGTCATCAATCGCTGAAAGGAAATAAGCCTCTCCACTTTTAAGTGGGCAACGACTCAAACGAGCTTGTACATTTTGGCCAAGCAAATTCTCATCAACTTTCACAACATCAGGGAATTGAGCTTTTTGTTCAAAGTTAATTTCTTTTAAAAAGTTCGTTTCACTAAAAGAAACTGGTTGAAAGTTTTCATTTAAATAGGAAAGGTAGCCGTAAGGGGTCCGCTCGGGGATATAACCCAGTTTTTCGATACCTTTTTCATGGGCCTTATCAATAACCGCTTGGAATATGCGTATATTTGCTGGAAGTTTTTCAATCACAACATTTGAGCTTTCAACATCTTGGTCCGCTTGAATATGATAACGCCCATCAACAAAGAGATGAATTTTTCCACTGTCGAGTAAAAGTGTATCGGCGGTAGAACCCTTGAAACCTGTAACAAGATAACGAAGGTTATTCCAAAGAGGCACATACTCACTAATATTGTGATCAAAACTTGGGATATAAAGTGCAGGAAGCTTATTTTGCTTCAATATACCAGTCAAGGCCTTGATATTGGCATCAATTTGGTCTTTAGTGAGGTGTTGCATAGATCTTTCCTTATAACTGCCTGTCGGCTATTGTATCAACATCCTATCATAATTAGAGAAAGCTATGAATGACTCAAAACTCCATTACGCTGATTATTTAGAACTCAATAAAATTCTAGAAGCCCAACACCCCGAAAGTTCAAAAAAGGGAGAGATGGCCCATGATGAAATGCTTTTTATCGTGATCCATCAAGTTTACGAGCTTTGGTTTAAGCAAATTCTCTTTGAAGTGGCTTCAGTAAAAAGTCTCTTTATTGATTACGTCGATGATAAAGACCTTGGTCTTATTAATGCTCGGCTTGAAAGAGTGATAAAAATTCTCAATGTTCTCGTGAGTCAAATCCAAGTCATTGAAACAATGACTCCTCAAGCCTTCCTTGAGTTTCGAGACCTTTTAGTTCCTGCATCAGGTTTTCAAAGCCTGCAGTTTCGTTTGCTTGAAACTCATCTTGGACTCACTTGGAAAGAAAGAGGCCAAACAGAGCAACAGTTCTTTAATTCCAGACTCAAAGAGGAAGAAAGAAAAATTCTCGATGAAGCACTCGCTGAAAAAAGTCTTAGAACACTTGTGGATGAATGGCTTAACCGACTTAGTACACTCAAACTGGGGCTAGAAACTTTTTGGGATGACTTTCAAAAACATCTAGAAGAAACTTTTGAAAAAGACGAGAAATCAATTCAAGCCAATAGTACTTTAGGAGAAAGAGAAAAAGCTTTTGAACTAAAAAACCTCCAAGATTCTCGGGAATCTTTTGAGGCACTTTTTGATGATAAGAAATATCAAACACTTTTAGATGAAGGTCATGTTTTTTTTCAAAGAGAGTCTATGAGGGCCGCACTCTTTATTACACTCTATCAAGAGTACCCTCTCCTCCACCTCCCTTTTAAGCTTATGCAAAACCTAGTTGAAATTGATAAGCTCATCACTCAGTGGCGTTATGGGCACGCTCTTATGGCGAAAAGAATGTTAGGAATGAAAATTGGAACTGGCGGATCTTCAGGTCATGAGTACTTAAGAAAAACAGCCGAAAGGCATACTCTTTTCAGAGACTTGATTCAGCTAAGTTCATTCTTGCTTCCTAAATCTCAAATACCGAAGCTTCCCGAGCAAGCTGAAAAGAATCTCAATTATTACTTACAACTTAAGTAATTTCTTGAAGTATTCGCCTCTATGTTCAAAATTATTGAACTGATCGTAGGAAGGAAAACCGGGACTGAAGAGAACATTATCACCAGGTTTCGTCACAATATTGCTGAGAACTTCATCTAAAGTATCGAATTTGTGAGCAGCAGAAAAATAATCCTTTAAGAAATAACCTGATTCACCAAAAATCCATACACTTTTGACTTGGGAGTACTTCGCTAATTCAGCATAAGCAGACACATCGGGATCCCTTAACTTCCCGCCAATAATGAGAACAACATTTTTCTCAAAGCTTTTAACCGCTGTGAGTGTTGATTCCAAGTTTGTACTTTTAGAGTCATTATAGATTCTGACACCTTTTCTTTCCCCACAATACTCAATTCGATGAGGAATCCCTGTATAGGTATCAATCACCTTTTGAAAATCATCTTCATAATGAATCGCTTCAAGGATTTTATAACAAAAGTAAAAATTCTTTTTGTTATGATCTCCCAGAACTTTCATGTTTTGAAAGTTATAATTCGAAACAAACTCTCGATAGTCATCGTCTTCAAATTCGAAATGAAAGTCAGGTTCATTTTTATAAATATTATTTTTAGCAGCGACATAGTCTTCTTGTTTTTTATACCGCTCCATATGTGTTTGAGCGATATTTAAGATTGCTGAGACTTCAGGTTTAAAATCAAGAACTGTCTCAAGCTGAAAACTTGAAAGTTCTAAAACAGCATACTCTGCATTCTTATATTTTTTATCCAGCAGGATCTTGGCATAGGGAGTTCCAACATTCCCTCCTAAAAAGTGAGGAACCTTAAAAATATTGAAGGCATGAGAAATCATATTAACGGTCGTTGATTTTCCATTACTCCCAGTAACCGCAAGTGCTGGAACGTTCGAATAGCGCCATACCCATTCGATATCTCCCATGACCGGAATTCCTGCTTCATTAAAATAGTCCCAAGCAGGATGAGTCCAAGGGACCCCTGGAGACTTAATAACCGCAGAGATCTCTATATCTTTGTAAGGGATCGTTTCTTCAGTAAAATCGTAACCTGACTGCTTATCAAGTGTAATGGCTTCAATGCCTTGAGATTTGAGTAGCTCCAGCATTGACTGACCTGACACACCCATTCCCCAAATGAGGACTTTTTCCTTTGGTAATTCGCTGCTCATAATACTATGATCGCCAAGATGTTCGATCTTGTCCAAAAGTATGAAAAAATTGAGACTTTTTTAGGCCCTTACAACGAGCTTTGGGATGGCGAAATCCTCAATGAATTTCCTCGAATTTATGGCTCTCCTATCGAAAAATGGGCAAAACTCTATCAAGAGTTATCTTGCTCAGAGAAGGCAGAACGGCTCTCAAATTATTCTCCATTAAATGACTCAGACCATCAGGAGCTTCTCTCTCAGATTAACGAACTTATTAAGCTCCCTCAATCTGACATCGTCGATTCTTCTAGGATTTACAAGGTCAACGAAAAGAAATCTCATGAAATCCACCAGATTCTAAACTTCTATAAAAATAAAAAAATCACGAACCTCTATGATTTTGCAGGGGGAGTTGGTCATACCTCAGAACAACTTTCAAAAAACTTAAATATTTGTTGCCACTGCCTTGATATTGATAAAAATTTAATTGAAACAGGTATTCAAAGAACTCAAGAGGTTCATTTTCACCACTACGAAATTCATCCCAATATGAAACTAAGCTTAGAACTCCCCGCTGATATTTTGGCTCTTCATTGCTGTGGAGACCTTTCCCAAAACCTTGTTGATTATTTTCCAAGCTCAAATGCAAAATCTCTCTTAAACCTTGGGTGTTGTTATCATAAAATTGATAACCATAGTTTTTGTCATCAAGCTCGCTACCTCGCAACTCGATCTCATGGAATGACCTCAGAAGAAGATATTAAAGAAAGAGAACAATTTAAAACTTATCGCTATAGTTTTGGTCTTTTACTTAATAAGTTTTATGACCTTTCCCCTGCGACAACATTAAAAAGCTCTCTGCCTGAACTCTATCAAGGAAATTTTATAGAGTATGCTGAAGAGCAATTAAAACGATTAGAGCTCTCGCCTCTTAAATCATGTCTTATTGAAGATTTTTTCAATTCGAATGATACCCTACAACAAGTAAAACGCCTTATTAACCTCGGACATGTCAGAGCACCATTCGGTCGACTGATCGAAATTCAATTAGTTTTAAAACGCGCAATAGAATTAAAAGAAAAAGGTTTTGAAGTTCAGGTTTTTGAACTGTTTGATCGTGCTATCTCACCAAGAAATATCGCCATCTACGCTCAATCTTGACTCTTTTTCCCAGTTGAAGCCCTTCTATTATCTGGTACAATATAACTCAGAGTGAATGCCCTTACGGGCAGGCACCTCTGTGGGGTGCATCCCTGCAGTGGGACGCGAGAGGTGCTTTTTTTCAATCCGAGAATTCAACCTTGTTCAAAGCTAAATTTTCAAGAGTTATAACTTTAGATTTAACCTTGAACGAGAAAATCAATGTCATATTTCATTTATGAATTAAGCACAGGAAATTTTGCGGAAATTTTTCGTGTAAGAAGGAGAGCAAAGCGAATTTTTGAGGAATACATTAAGTATTTCGCAGAAAATGAGTCTGTAGCTCGACGTACTTAGACGGAAAATTAACCAAAATTATGAAAGGTGAAAGACTTCTCGCATCTCTTTATTCAAGAGAAACATTTTTTTGTCGATATCTGGATGATTTACGTCAGCCTGATCCATCAAATAGCGTTCAGCCCCAAACTCTTTGACCATTAACTTCGTTTGCCAGATATTCTCTCGACCAATATTTAAATCTGACTTGAACTTGTATTCATCCAAAATTTCAGGTTCGATAAAGTCTTGGATCGAGTTAAAATAATGATCAAGGTAGATTTTGCGACCATCTTCACAACGAGTAAAACCTCTTACAACATAATCAATAAAGACAACGTCACACTCGAAAGATTTAAAAAGATAATTAATCGCTTTAAGAGGAATAATCTCCCCACAAGTTGCGATATCAATATCAACTCGAAAACTACAAATCCCTTCTGCGTCACTTGCATCGGGATAAGTATGGGCCGTAATGTGTGACTTATGGAGGTGACAGTTTACCTGAGGAGTTGATTTGAGTGCTGAATGTTCCCACTTCCCCTCTCCAGTAATATCACTCATGAGAACCATAGACGAGGCCCCAACTGGCTCATAATCCTGTCTTGAAATATTCAGAATATTCGCATCAATTATACGACAAATTTCTTCGCTAATTTTTACGATATTTTCAGCATTGTATTTGTTGTTAATATACTCAACATAATTTTCACGCTGCTTGGTATCCATCGTGATACAGAAATCATAAAGATTAAAACTTAGGACTTTAGTTAGATTATTAAATCCCGACAACTTGAGCTTTTCTTTGGTAGTGAATTGATTCATGAGCGAATCTTAGGAGATTAAGGGCTGGAAGGCAATCAGAATCCCTGAGACCTAAAAATTTTCCATGGGTTAGGGCCCTAAAACCTTGTAATCCAGGCCGTCGAGAAGTTCATTTGGCCATCTTCATTAGCCCCTTCACTATCTCTGTAAATTTGATTATCTGCAGTGTCCTGTCGCAGCTCAAAACGAAGCTCACCTTCGCTTTCCAATTTATACCCGTAGGTCAGAGTTACGGATGTGATTTTCTCATCAGTATTACTTCCAACTAAAGCAATATCTTCTTGCTCCCAAGATTCAAGCCGCAAAACCAAATGAGACTTTTGAGAAAGCAGGTATTAAAAATAAAGTGCTATGGATAACCAGTTCCCATCAAGATTCTCTTCATCAAATTGCCCTGAAATTATATTCGTAAACAACGAGAGTTCCTTGAAGAGTTCATAAGAAATAATGAAATCATGAATTGAAGAGTTAAGACCATCTTGCTCATGGAAGTAATTATAAATTGCAGATAGTTTTTCTTTCTTATAACTCAGTTGAGCGCTATAGGCGTTGGTCGTTCCACTATCTGTTAGCTGGTCAGGACCGTCGTAATAAAACAAAGCAGCGCCAAGACCTGAGTCATTACTATAACGAACAGCAATTCCTTCCCCGTAATTGGGTCCACCGTAATTGAAACCCAGTGAATGAGAGTAGTTCATATTGTTTTTCGCCAAATTTCCCTCAAGGCCAACGTTGGAATCCATTCGCCCCATAACGACAGAAATTTGTTGATTCACATAATGAGTAAGGTAAGCTTGCGAAAGCCCTCCAGAGGTTCCAGCTGCAGTCCCTCCTGCCTGATCACCATAGGCAAGCTCAAGATAATAATCAACATTCTTTGATGAACCTGAAAAATTAATTGTCGCTAAACCCACTTGAAAATCATCATGATCAAGCGGTTCATAAGCTCCACCCGACTGACCACTATTCATATTGGTGTTCCAATAAACATCTAACGCCCCTTTTGCATTCACTTCTGACCGCGCAGTTGTGTAAATAAGAAGCACTCCAGAAATCAGAATAATCGCCTTAATCATCATTTTCTCTCTATCGATTGTTGAAGAATGGATCAAAAAAAGGGGCTCGCAAGCGAGCCCCTCAGGAGGTCTTTATTTTTCGTACTCGCTTAGAACGTGTGGATCCAAGCAGCAGAAACGTTCATCTGAGCATCTTCAGCAGCACCTTCATCGTCTACGAAGATTTCGTTGTCAGCTGAATCTTGACGTACTTCAAATCTCCACTCAGACCCTGAATCACAGTAAAGTCCGTAAGTGAAAGTAATTGAAGAAACAGACTCATCACTTCCTGTAGTAGAAGTAGCAAGGTTATCAAGAGCATGATCATCATCAGTAAACTGCTCATATCTAAAAGCAGCATAAGTCTTCTTAGAAGTCATGTACTTAAGGTAAAGAGCGATTGAAGACCACTCATCAGTGTCTCCACTTTCATCACCTTCTCCAGAAGCATAAGCAAGAGCTCCAGAGAATTTGCTATTGAAGTCATAAGTGAAGTTTAAGTTGTGGAAAAGCTCATTTCCAGCATCTTTGTTTGCAAAGTAATTGTAAACAACAGCCCACTTATCTTGCGAGTAACCTAATTGGATACTTGAAGAGTGAGTTGTCTCAGCATTACCTTGGTTGATTTGATTTTCACCATCATAGTAGAAAACACCAGCGTTGAAACCAGAGTTGTGATTGTACCGAACAGCGATACCTTCATGCCATAAAGGTGAACCATTACCAAAAGCAAGTGATCTTGAGTAGTTCCAGTTGTCCTTAGCGAAAGCACCTTCGAAACCAAAGTTAGTCGCCATACGACCAGCAGTTACAGAAACTTGATCATTAATGTGAGTTGTGATGTAAGCCTGAGAAACATCAGCATTACCAGTAGCAGCAGTATTAGCACTTTGCGATCCATAAGCCATTTCTACATAGTAATCAACATGCTTAACAGATCCAGCAAAATTGATAGTTGCAAGACCAATAGTAACATCATCGTGAGCAAGTGGTGTATAAGCTCCACCTGTCTGACCAGAGTTCATGTTAGTGTTCCAGAAAACATCTAGAGCACCGTGAACATCAACATGTCCTTTTCCTTCGTGCGAATCTGCTTTTGCTACAGTAACAAGCAAAAGGGCACCAAGGATAAGACTTGAAAGTTTAGCAATCCTTAACATAAGTTCTTCTCCTTTAAATTTTTACCGATCTTAAATGGTAAAAGTTAATTACGTTTCTATACGAAAAGTTAACTAAAAAATTTCTTACTAATTAAAATTGTGACAATGCTGAAGCTAGATTTCAACGCTTTTCAAAGAAAATTCATCTGTTTTTCCCATTTTTTTTGTTTTTTTTTATAAATCGCCTTTTTTCGACAATTTTTTGACGTGAACTTACCTGAGTTTCGTCCTTTCTCCCTCTATAAGGGGAATAACAAAGAATTTAGCCTAAAAACAAACTAAAAGTATTTACAAAAGGTGCAAACCTTAACCGAACCCTCTATTATACGCCCATGACTATATTTAAAAGTATTCTCTTAAGTTTGCTCTTTATTTCTTTCAATGTTTTTTCTGAAGACTTCACCGTTAAAAACATTATTAAGATGACTGTTGAATCAACCATTAATCCAGCAACTCATCGTTATCTAAAGCAAGGTTTTGATCGCGCTGAAAAACTTGGCAACTCTATTATCTCAATTGAACTCAACACTCCGGGCGGTCTGGTTACGACAACAAAAGATATCCTCAGTCTTTTTGGAAAAAGTCCAAGCCCTGTCATTGTGTGGGTAACTCCTGAAGGCGCCAGTGCAACCAGTGCAGGGGCCCTCATCTCAAGTGGTGCCCATTTTCTTTATATGTCTCCGGGAACAAATATTGGGGCAGCCACTCCGATTTCGATGAGTGGGGATATACCTGGGAAAAAAGATAAAAAAACACCTGAGTTAAAAAATGAAAACAAAAAGCAACTTGAAGATATCCTTCCCAAAAGTCAGGGCAGTGATCTTCGTGCGAAGGCCATAAACGATCTTGTCGCTTTAACACGTTCACTTTCTGAAGCCCGTGGAAGAAATGCTGAAGCCTTTGAAAAAATGATATCTGAGGCTAAGTCCTATACGGCTAAAGAAGCTCTTGATAAAAAAATCATTGAAGGGATTTCAAGTAATCTCACTGACATTTTAAAAGAAATTCATAACAAGTCGTTTGAACTTCAGGGGAAAAAGTACACACTTAATATTCTTCCTCAAGCTCAAACAATAGAGATTGAACATAATATAGCTGACTATCTCCTTAACGTTTTCTCTCATCCCCAACTCGCCTATCTTTTCTTTTTGATTGGAGCGGCCCTCATTTATTTTGAACTTCAGGCTCCTGGAGGGTTTATAGCAGGAGGGATTGGTGTCCTCTTTCTGATTCTTGCAGGTATGGGTTTTCAAGTTCTTCCCATCAACTTAGGGGCTGGTGGGCTGATCATTGCTTCTTTTATTCTTTTTGTTCTTGAGATGTATATCACCAGTTACGGAATTTTGAGCTTGGCCGGAATTGTCGCCTTGGTTTTTGGCTCACTTCTTCTTTTCGATACTCAAGACAGCCTAATCAGTCTTGATCGGATGTTCATCTTTTCTACTGTTGCCGGGATCGGTGCTTTCATTCTTGTCATTACTTGGATTTTTCTTCATTACAGAAGAGAAGATGATATCGACTTCTTTCAACCAACCAATGAACAAGGAACTGTTCATAAAAAACTTGGTGACAATAAATATCAAATCAAGGCTGCCGGAAGTTTTTGGCAAGCGACCAGTGACGAAGAATTAGAAGTTGGTGACTCTGTAAGTGTCACCGAAAATAATCCAGAAAAATTACTCATTAAAATAAAAAAAATAAGGAGTTCCTCATGACTTTAATGCTTCCTGGGATTGTCATTGTCACAATCCTCCTTTTTAGCTGTGTTAAAATTTTAAACGAATACGAACGAGGCGTTGTTTTCCGACTCGGTAACTTCACAGGAGTTCGTGGCCCTGGTCTTATTCTCCTCATCCCTGCAATCGAAAAAATGCAAAAAGTTGATCTAAGGGTTGTTACAATGGATGTACCAAGCCAAGACATCATTACAAAAGATAACGTCACCGTAAAAGTTAATGGTGTTGTTTACTTTCGAGTAAGTCACCCTTCAAAGGCGGTCATCAGTGTTGCCAACTACATCCATGCAACGGGACAAATTGCTCAAACAACATTGAGATCTGTTATCGGTCAGTATGAACTTGATGAAGTTCTTGCCCATCGAGATGAAATTAACTCTAAACTTCAATCAATCCTCGATGAACTTACCGAGCCTTGGGGGATTAAGGTCACCAATGTTGAGCTTAAGGCCATCGACCTTCCTGAACAGATGCAAAGAGTAATTGGTCGACAAGCTGAAGCAGAAAGAGAAAAAAGAGCGAAAATTATTTCAGCCGATGGTGAACTTCAAGCTTCCAAGAAACTTGCAGAAGCCGCTGAAGTTCTAGGGAAACAAAAAGAAGCGATTACCCTTAGATACCTCGATACTATGAGAGAGATCAGCACAAATAGTAAGAACAGCGCGACGTTCTTTCCATTTCCTATGGAGATGATTAAAGGTCTTCAAGATAAGATTCAATAAGTTTGTTTAGTTTTTAGGCTCTTCGCTTTCTTCAACAGAAGCGGGGAGTCTTGTTGAGTCACTGTCGAGCTTTGCATTTTCAGCTTCAACTTGGGCGATCAATTCCTTGTTAACCGTATCTCCCATGATAGGTTCTGCCGCAAAAGAATAAGGTTGGATCAACGCGATAGTGAGGACGGTAAATGAGATCAGTCCTTTGAGTCTCATACTTCTATTATCGCTGGCCTCGCCGCATAAAGAAAGTGGGAATTTGAAAAAAGATCTATAACTGACTAAAATGATAGTACTTTTGGAGGTCTCAAAAATGGGAAAAGTTTCTAAATACGAATCTAAGCCGACTAACCCCGATGGGTTTGTTGAGTACAACGATCGGGAAAATAAAACTTGGGATTTTCTCACTCAAAGACAAAACCGATTAATTCAAAATCGGGCCTGCAAAGAGTTCATTCACGGAGTGGAACTTTTAAACTTTAAAGGTGAATGCCCACAACATCACGACATCACAAAAGTTTTGAAAGAAACAACAGGCTGGGCAATTGAACCAGTTCCTGCAATTATCCCTGCTCAAGATTTTTTTGAACTTCTTTCAAATAAAAAATTCCCTTGTGCAAATTTTATTCGTGTCCCTGAAGAAATTGATTACCTTCAAGAACCCGATATTTTTCATGAAGTCTACGGGCACTGCCCTCTCTTAACGAATAAAGCCTATGCTAACTATGTTCAAGAATATGCAAAGCTTGCTTTGAGTGTGAAAGGAAAAGAACGGATGAGACTTTTTCGTCTCTTTTGGTTCACAATTGAATTTGGACTCTTGATGGAAGAAGGTCGTTATCGAGCTTATGGAGGAGGAATTCTTTCTTCTGCTAATGAAACAATCTATGCGATTGACAGTGATATCCCTGAAAGAGTCATGGTGAAAGACCCGATGATCGCTTTAAGAACTCCGTACCGGATCGATATTCTTCAACCTATTTATTTTGTTTTAGAAAATCTTCAACACCTTTATAAACTTTTAGATTATGATCTCGTTGCCCTCGCAAAAGAATCCTTAGAACTGGGAGACTTTGAGCCTAAGTTCCCGCCAAAAGAAGACGGGACAGCCCCTGAAGGAATGACTGCATGAACGCGCCTGTAAAACTTTCTAATGATGAAATTCAAGCAAAACTAAAAGAACTTAAGGGATGGAACTGGGATCAAGAAACGCAAGAGATTTGGAAGGTATATGAGCAAAAAGGTTATTGGAAAACCATTGGTTTCGTAAATTCAATCGCTTGGCACGCACAAAAACAAGTTCATCACCCTGATCTCAAAGTCTCATTTGGAAAGTGTGAAGTGCGCCTAACCACTCATGATTGTGATGGTATCAGCCAAAAAGATTTTGACCTGGCCAACACTATTGAGTCCCTATAGAGGTTCGCCAACCTTTTGAGGCTATTTCACTCATTAAACTAGCTTCCACGCTTCCCCTAAGGCTTTGTTTTTAGGCAGATTTCTTTTTTTACTTGATTAAAAAATTTTCTAAA
>JAUHYH010000068.1 GCA_030426585.1 Bacteriovoracia bacterium | reverse complement strand
GAAAAGGGACATCTACGCTAAGCATCCAAGTCTCTTTTTCAAACATAGAACCGTAATCAAAGGAAAAACTATCTGAGCCTATATTGATCTGACCTCTTCCCTCTCCAGAAAGGCAACTTCCTTTTAAAACTTCGTGAATATTGGATTTTGTTAATGGCCCTCTATTATTAAAGGTTGCACAAGAAATGAACAAGAAGAGAAGTAATCTCATTCTGGAATGGTAACGGGAATTTCAACTTATGACTAATCTATCGAAGCCGGGAGCCTATCTGTATCTACTTTTATGTTAGAAATAAAGCCTTTAAGCTCTTCAATGAGACTAAGATCCCTTGTGAGCGTCAGCGCTTTTTTAAAGAACTTACTCGCGAGGTTCGGATTTTTTAGGCGAAAATAAGCCAAGCCAACATGTTTATTAATTGTTGGATCCTGAGGTAATCTTTCTCGAGCTTGTAACAAAAATCTCAAAGATTCTTCAAAATTACCTTTTTTAAACCAATACCAACCCATTGAATCAAGAACATGCCCATCATCAGGAGACAAATCAAGAGCTCTTGATAAATATTTGTGAGCTACTGAGAGATCTCCGCCTTCTCTTTCAAGGTGAGAGTAACCAATAAAATTTAAAGCATGATAATTCTCTGGGTTTTCCTCGAGAAGCTTAAGGATAATGTCATCAGATTTATCATAATTACTTTTCTTCTCATAAAGTGAGGCTAAGAAGTACTTATGATTTTCAGAAAACTTCTCATGTGCCTGAACTTCTTCAAGAGAAGCTAGAGAACGGCCTAATCTTGCCTTATTCTCCCAATAAAGAGCTTCGCTAATCGCAAGCTCAAAGTAGAGATCAGACTTTGGTTCAATATTCTCTTTTCTCTCTTTTAATGTTTTTAAATATCGCTCTTCATACTCTTCTGACTTTTTGCCAGAGGTCCCTTGGTAAAGCTTCTTTAGGGTACTCACCAATTTCAACGTACTATCATAATAGAAATGACTGTCTGGCTGGATCCTTTCAAGGTAAATCATCGCAATCTGGGGTTGGTTGATCGCAAAGTTGATATCTGAAAGAAAGTAGAAAGCCTTATCCGAGTCACCACCTAGCGCAACGATTTCTTCTAACGTCCCAATCGCCTTACGATAAGCTTTAACTTCTCTATATAAATAAGAGAGTTTAAATCGGATCGTTAATTCTCTTGGGTTTAGGTCAGTCATCTTTTCTAAATAAGGAAGAGCTTTTTTAAAGTCACTTTTAGAAATATAGTAGTCGAGGACTCTACCAAGAATCAGGTAATCTTCTGGATTTTGTTTCAGGTGTCTCTTAAAAAGATTAAGAGTAATCTCTCCCTTTCCGAGCTCTTCATAAATAACGGCAAGAGCAGCCAAAGCCTTTGATTTGGTGCTGTCTTCCTTATAAGCGCGCTTGAAGTATTTTTCACTCGAAGCCAAGTCACTCATATCAAGATAAACTCTTCCCAGCTGGAAGCTTAGGTCTGCTTTTCCATCCTTAGATCGTGCATGGCATTGCTTAAGCTTATTTATCGCTAATTTAATATTTGTCTTCTGCTCAATCTTAGAAACTCTGATACATGACTCTGCATTTGTCGGATCATCGGCCAGAACTTTCTGGTAAATCGCTAATGCCTCTAGTCTTTTATCAAGTGACTCATAGAGACTTCCCATCAACAGACCAAGGTTAACTTTATCCTCTTGGTCATCAGCAACTTCATAAGCTCTACCCAAAGAGTCGATTGCTGGCTTAAGCTTTCCCACTCTTATCAGTGCCAATGAAAATTTCTTCAATAAAAAGAGATTTTCCGGATCAAGATTCAATAACGCTCGCTGATATTTAACGACTCGGTCATATTCCAATTGTGTCTCAAGAACATTTGCTTTTAAATAGAGGTCATTAACAAAGTACGACTTCGCTTCCTCGGACTTTGCTGCGTGGTATGCTTTAATCGTCGACTTAAGAAATTCTTCGTCATCACCATAGTCCAAGAAGTTACACCCGGGACAATTTGGAAATTTTGCATTCGTAAATTTAAGGTCTGAATTTCTTCTCGGGCTTGAACAAGAGAGCAAAATCACTGCTGAAATAACAAAAAAACGATAAATGATGGTTGATATCACCTGCATAGTACAAGCTCCTTAAGCGACAGATCGGCGTTACGAAGCTTTTTCATGAGATGAAGTGACTCAGGGGGTAATTTTTTCAAGGCAAAATAGTGCGTGATATCAAGGACTTACAAGCTGCGCAAAAATACTTGACGACTTGGGTTGACATCCATGGCCAACCATCGTAGAAACACGATGCGTTCAATATGACGAGTTATTTAGAGCTTGGCATTAAGGATTAATGCAAGACGCTCTCTTTAACTTGATTAAACAAACTGAGGGGAAAAGTACTATGGAAAAAGTCAGAATCATTAAAAGGTATCAGAACCGTAAGTTGTATGACACTCACCAGTCATGTTACGTGACTCTTGAAGAAATTGCTCAAATCATCAGAGAAGGCAATGAAATCAAAGTTATTGATAACAAGACGCAAAGAGACATCACTTACACGACTCAGATCCAACTTCTTTTTGATCAAGAGAAGAAATCAAACGGACCTGAAAACACTGAGCTTCTTAAGCGTGTTATCAGATCTGAAACAGGGATCTTTTCTGGATACATCAAATCTCTTGAGAAAAATCTTGGCATCGGGAATCACGCTGCTGAAGAAAAATTTGTTGAAGAAGAAGCGGCAGTTCCAGCTCCAGAAGTTGCGAATTACCTCAACAACATCAACAACTCAGGAATTGAAACTCCAAACACTTTAAACTAAACTAGTTTTAGTCTTAAGTTTTGAGGAGTTAAGGTGAAATACCCTTTAAAAATTTCCAAAAATATCTTAAGCCTCGTCCTTGCGACGGGGCTTTTTATTTCTACAGGTTCTGTTGCTCAGGACTATAATGTTGAAAATCCTAATAACAGACCGGTTCCAAGAAAAACGACTCCAGCCGCTAGACCAGTTGAACCTCAAACTGCAGCTCCAGAAAAGAGTAGTGTTTCTAGCCCATCTGATTACTTGAGACATTCTTTGACTCTGGCTTTTGGTCAAAGTTATCTTTTTGGCGACTTTAGCGACCTCGGTGAAGAAAAAGTCATCATTGATCTCTTTTATCACTATAGAGCTTCTTATATTTTTCAATTTCAACTCAATATCCACTCTCATGAATTTAATATGAATGGTCAGTCTATTAGACTTAGCTCTGCCAATGCAGCGATCAAGGCTAAGCTCTATGACTTTGACTCATTTGCTCCTTATGTTTTTGGTGGGCTTGGTCTTTATTGGCCGGAAGCAGAAAGATTTCTTTCATCTACGTTAACAAACACTGATTCAAATACATCAATGGGTCTGAATGGTGGAGCAGGAATGGATCTGTTCCTTAATCAAAAGTTTGCAACTGGCTTCATGCTTCATTACCACTTACCGTTTAGAGCGAAGTACGATAATCAGCCCTCTCTCTCAGGTCACTACATGAAACTTCTTGTGACGCTGACCTATTCCTTCATGTAGGATCCTTATGAGCGAAACAACTCTTAGAAAGCTCTACCTTTTTACTGGCAAAGGTGGAGTCGGTAAAACAAGCCTAAGCTTATCTTTTGCAGAATATTTAAAAAGAAATGGTTCAAAAGTTCATTATGTGACCTTCAACTCATCTTCCTTGAGCCAAAAGAAGAAGCAACAATTAACGGAACTCAAGACCTATCTGAATCAAGTCTCGATTCCTTTAATTGATCTTGAGCTAGAAGAGACATTACAGAATTATATATCTCAAAAGTTTAACTCAACGACGATTGCTCAATTCATTGTTAAAGCACCTTTTTTTCGGTCTTTAATTAATGTTATCCCAGGGTTCAATTACGTCATCTTCATGGGGCAACTTGTGAAGTTCATGGAAGATAACCCAGATCATATCTATATAATAGATGGCCCAGCTAGTGGGCACGGTCTCACTCTTCTCAATGCGATTTATAAATTCAGAGATATTTTTGGTTCTGGACTTCTCTTCCAAGACTGTGTTCGTTTAATTAGCTTCCTTGAAAAGCCAGAAAATTTTAAAGTTATACTTGCAACGCTCCCTCAAGGACTAGTAGTTGCAGAAACACTTGAAACATATAAAGAGGTCAAAGATATTTATAACTTCCCTATCGAAGTTGTTGTTAACCAATCAATAGATCACTTAAAAGATCTTCATAATTCGGAATTTCTCAAGAAATACCGTGAAAGAGAAACAAACTCTCTTGAACTCCTTCAAGATTTTTCCCCCATGAAGACCCCCCTTCTGCCTGGTGAGAACTTCTTTGAGATTATTCACAAAATCTCTGAATCAAATATCGAGGGGGTCATTTGAGTCAACTAGAGATATTTTGTGGAACTGGTGGAGTTGGAAAAACGACTCTCTCCTATTGCCGGGCCCTCAGCCTCGCTGAATCAGGTAAAAAAACTCTGATTCTTACGATTGATCCCTCACACCGCCTTAAAGATTTTATTAATGAAAAATCTCTCGATAACCTGACAATCAAGATTGTAGAGCCCAAAACAATCTTTGCTCGAATTCTTCAAAAGCAAGAGTTACCTAAAAATAGAATTTTAGACCTTCTCATGTCCAACTATGCAGGGATGAATGAAATTCTTTCTTTAGTTGAGCTTCAAGAAATTTTAGGCACTGAGAAATATGACAAAGTCATTCTCGATACTGCTCCGGGTGGGCATTTTATCGATTTCCTAGAAAGCACTCAGAAAATTAAGTCTTTCTTTAGCAAAACTTTCATTGACCTACTTGCTCAATTCAACCCAAGTGATAATGCTAAAAAGAAAACAAATCTTTTTAAATCCATTGTCCAATCAGGTCTAGAGAAACTTCTCAGTTACTTAGAGAAAGTCACTGGCGGAACTTTTATTCAAGAATTCTTAGATTCGATTTCTATTCTTTATGGTTTAAAAGATAAGTTCCTTAAAACTCTTGAACTGCAAGAAAAGCTTTTTGATAGCCAAAAATGCTCATGGTTCCTCGTCACAAGTGCAGACCAAAGAAAATACTTCGAAGTTAAGGCAATGGTTAACAACAAAAACTTTGCAAAAACCAACACTTTCGCCATTATTAATAAAAGCAATTCAGAAAGGCTTAAAAAAGAAGTGGAATTCACACCTGATCAATCACCAGCCCGAGGTATCATTAATCATTATTTAAGAAATGAGAATTCTCTCATAGATAATATAAGAAAAGACTTTGAAAATGTTGTGACGTTTGAAGAAGTTATTTCGAACAATTTAAGTGAACAGATTGATTTTTTAAAAGAGGAATGGAAGAAAAATGAGTTATAAAATATCTACAAAAGAAGAATTCGAAGTTTTTGCGACTGAGAACTGGGACAGTATTAATGATTTTCTTTGTGGTATCTCAAAAGGATTACCTATCCCTTTTTATAGTAGCGTCGATATTCGTGAAAGTATTACTCGCTATGCACCAGTTGATAACAATCTTTATCCAGCTGGATTTAATAATATCTGTATGCTTGATCAGAACATTGCTGTTGATCGGATTAAACAGGAAATTTTTAAAACAAATTCATCCGCTAAATCGATAGGAATTCTTACCGAGTCACATACAAAGAATCTCTTTTACCTCGATCATCTTTATACATTAAAGACTATTACAGAGAGGTCCGGTTTTGATGTTAAGATTATCACCCTCGATGAAAGTTTAATGGAGGGGAAAAATGAGATTCAGCTTAAATCTAAGTCTGAATATGACATTTCTGTTTTCTTAGCTGAAGTCAAAGACAACAAATTTTTTGTTCAAAACCAAGAACTTGATTTTGTTATTTTAAATAATGATCAATCTAATCCTATAAACTTGGACTGGGCCTCTCTTAAAACCCCTATTCACCCACCCGCCCAAATGGGATGGTTTTATCGAATGAAAACCGAACATTTTCGCCACTACCACGATGTTTGCCAAAAGTTTTGTGATGAATTTTCGATTGATCCCTATCTTATTCAAGCACGGTTTAAAATTGTTAATGATATCGATTTCCTCGAGAAGTCAGGTCTTGAACAGCTTGCTGAACAAGTTAAGGAACTTCAGTCCGAAATGAGTAGTAAAAAAGTTTTTATTAAGGCCAATCAGGGTACTTATGGAATGGGGATTATGACTGTTGATTCCCCTGATGAAGTACTTGCCATGAATCGTAAAATCCGAAATAAGATGGACATTGGAAAAAACAAAAAGAAGTTTGACTCCGTTATTATTCAAGAGGGAATTCAGACCGCCATAACCCATGATGGAAACCCTGCAGAAATCACAATTTATCTTGTTGGGGGTAAAAGCGTTGGGGGCTTTATGCGGAGCAACCCGCTGAAGGACTCGGAAAGTAATCTTAACAGTAGAGGCATGGTCTACCAGAAGTTCTGTATTAGTGAAATCCACCAAGGACACGATCACAAGGCTAAAGAAGCGGTATATTCAATTATTGCGAGGATCTCGACAATAGCCGCCGCATATGAAATAACTAACGCACTGGAGTAGTCCTGTTTTAACCTTCAGGGTCGTCAAACTTCGCTCTCACTGACTGCGACGTACCAAAGCGCACGCCTCGTCACCTCGAGCTAGTTTTCCTACCTGAATGCCAAAACTGAACCACTCCTTAATGATAGAAAGAGTTGAAAAATGGATAAATTTAACCGCACAGTTGTCGACGTCATTGGAAATACCCCTATCGTAAAATTAAATCGAGTTGCGACGGGTGTTGACTCAGACATTTACGTAAAACTCGAATACATGAATCCTGGGGGATCAATAAAAGATCGGATTGGTCGTTATATCTGTCAGCAAGCCATGGATAAAGGCCTTCTCAAAAAAGGTGGGACAATAGTTGAAGCCACAAGTGGAAACACTGGTGTTGGTATTTGTCTCTTTGCTGCCGTTAATGAATGTAAGGCCGTATTTGTTATGGCGGATAAGCAATCTAAAGAAAAAATTGATGCTCTCAAAGGAATGGGCGCACAAGTTGTTCTTTGCCCTACCAATGTTGAGCCAGAGGACCCCCGGTCTTATTACAGTGTTGCTAAAGTTCTTTCGGAGCAAATTCCAAATTCATTCTATGCGAATCAATATCACAATGAAGATAACCCAAATTCTCACTACCATAGTACCGGGCCAGAGATTTTTGAACAAACCGAAGGTAAGTTCGATACTTTCATTGCTGGGGTTGGTACCGGTGGAACAATCTCTGGAACCTCACGCTACCTAAAAGAAAAGATGCCTCATTTAAAAACGATTGGCGTTGACATAGAAGGTTCAATTCTCGCTCACTACCACAAAACAGGTGAGATGATTGAAGCTAAGCCTTATGTCCTAGAAGGGCTCGGTGAAGACTTTCTTCCTTCAAACATTGATTTTGATATTATTGATGACTTTGTTGTCGTAGAAGATCAAGAGTCATTTACGATGACTCGAGAGCTTCTTGAAAAAGAAGGTCTTTATGTTGGTGGTAGTTGTGGAGCTGCCGTATGTGGAGCTTTAAAATACGCAAAGTCTCTTGAAAAACCTGAAAAAATTCTTGTGATTCTTCCTGACTCAGGATCGCGCTACTTAAGCAAGATCTATAACAACGACTGGATGAAAGAACACAATTACCCAACACCAAAAACTGACGAAAACTTTATTTCAAGTATTCAAAAATTACTTCCCGCTGATGGCGTAAGGATGATGTAATGGCAAAGTCAAAAGACTTGGATTTTGATACAAAAGTCATTCATGTTGGTGGTGATCCCGACCCTGTAACGGGATCCATAATGCCTCCCATTCATCAAACTTCAACTTATGTTCAAAAAGCTCCGGGAGTTCATTATGGTTACGAGTACACTCGAAGCCATAACCCTACGAGAGACAGACTTGAAGAGTGCTTAGCATCTCTTGAAAATGCCAAATTCTGCTTAGTGACCTCTAGTGGAATGGCTGCTGTCAGCTTAATTCTCCACACAGCTCCCAAAGGGGCTAATATTGTTTGTGGAGATGATGTTTATGGCGGAACCAATAGACTCATGAGAACTGTTTTCGACAAGCAGATCGATTTTACTTTTGTTGATACAACAGACTTAAAGAAAGTTGAGCAGAGTCTTAAAGATAAAAAACCTTATCTTTTGTGGCTTGAAACTCCAACAAATCCACTTCTAAAAGTTTCTGATATTCAAAAGATTTCTAAGCTTTGTAAAAAATATAAAGCTTTACTTGTCGTCGACAATACTTTTATGAGCCCTTATTTTCAAAGACCACTTGATCTCGGGGCTGATCTTGTCGTTCATTCGGTAACAAAATACCTTAATGGTCATAGCGATGTTGTTGGTGGTGCTATGATGACTAACAATAAAAATCTCCATGAAAAACTTTGGTATCTTCAAAACTCTATGGGCCCTAGCCAGTCCCCTTTTGATAGCTGGCTCGTTCTTAGAGGCTTAAAGACACTTGCGATTCGTATGCAACGACATGAAGAAAATGCTATTAAAGTTGTGAAATACCTTGAGGGCCATAAAAAGGTTGAAAAAGTTATTTACCCTGGTCTTAAATCACACCCTCAACACTCCCTCGCTAAAAAACAAATGAGTGGATTTGGAGGAATGATCACTTTTTATATCAAAGGTGGTCTAAAGGACGCCCGTTCTTTTCTTAAGAAAGTTAAGGTCTTTAAACTAGCAGAGAGCCTTGGTGGTGTTGAAAGTTTATCAAATCATCCCGGAATTATGACTCATGCCTCAGTACCTTTGGAGATGCGCAAGAAGTTAGGAATTTCCGATACCTTAATTCGTTTAAGTGTTGGGATTGAATCTCCCAAAGACCTTATCGCTGACCTTGAACAAGCGTTAAAATGACTCTAAGTCTTTTTTAGCTTCGTCGAGTTTCTCGCCAGCTTTTTCTAGAGTTTCAGAAACTCCTTCTTTGATGTTGTCCTTAATCTTTTTAGCCTTCTCGACAACAGCTTCTTTCACCACTTCAATCTTTTTTTCAATTGTTTCTTTTTTAGGAAGAACATCCATCAGGTCTGATGTTTCAAAAAGAGATGGGTTTGAAACACTATCAATCGTAAAGATCACTTCATCCTCTAAGTGTTTTTTTAGAAGTTTAAAAACACAATAAACTTTTCCGTGCTCGGTAGAAAGGCTATCTCGCTCTCCTTGAGCATTGATTAAGCCTTCTTTTTCGATTAATTCAAAAAACTCTTTTGATTTTCGACAAAAGGTATTTTTTGAACCAGCATTGCAATCTTCACTTTTTATATAAACCTTCTCACTGAGGTACTGATTAACCTTTAGGTGTACAGGTTCTCTGCAAATATCAAAGGTCCAATCGCTTTTTAGAACATCCTTATAGGCTAGTTTTATGACACATCTATCTTTTGAAATATTGAAGCGATAATTTAACATCCCAAAAACAGCACCTTTACGGTTCACATTTGCTTCAAAATCATTATTGATACAATCAGAAGATCGGAACAGGGAGTATGCAGGGGAAATTAGAATCAAATTAATCAACAGCAAGTATCGCATTGGGAGATACCTCCATATAAGTTAAAAAACTATCGTTTTCAAAAAAGTCATCATTGTATTTCATTTTTAATTCAATCATCAGTTCATCTAGCAAATCTTCTTGTCCTTTTTCAATATGAGAAAGACAAAATTTCACCAGTGAATCCTGGTCTCTAACATGGTCAAAGTTTTTCAAAACACCTGGTGAAATAAGAAGAAGTTTTTCCTCTCTTTCTAGTTGAAGAGAAACTCTAGCCTGGTCTATAAACTCTTTTTCTAATGGGATCATTTTAGGAAAATGAATATTCTTTTTCTCATTACTTAATAAGTAATAATCACCCCATAAGAAGCCTTTTGCTCTTAAGCGACCTTGATCGATTTCAAGAAGGAATGTTTTCAAGTTTGAAGAGTCGAAATGATTTTTTTCAACAATATCGATAACTCTCTCTGTAAACTGATCGAAATTTTCATCATTCCCTAAAAATTGCTCCAGCTCTCTTATAAAATCTGCTGACGCTGAATAAGTTGAAGTCGAAAAAGAAGTCCAGTATGTTTTTCCATTTTTTTCAAAAATTTCATTAATTTCAGACCCAGAATTCAACCCTACTTTATAGATTGAAGAAAATTTTAAGTTTCCGATGCTTTTTTCGAGTTTTTTTCGAACTTGTTTATAACGATCTCTTGAAAAATAAACTTCTTTTTCTAGAAGACCAACGACACTTTTTAACTCACTTGAAAGACTTTCTATTTTATTTGAAAAGAAACTCTCTTTGAGCTTTTGATTTTTCAAGAAGCGATAGATTCCAAAAATTTGATGATAATGATTTGCATTTTCAGGGAGCCAAGCACCAAGGTAACGATGATCTGACTTCAATGAAAATTCTTCAAAGTCTTTTCCACTTCCCCAAGCAAGAAAAAGATCAATTCGAGAGTTATTCTTGAGCAAAGTAATAAGGTTCTCGGTAACGGATCCAAACATCACAATGATGGGCTCTGATGACGAAGCTATATTCGTCTTTATCTCTGAAAGTGCATCTGAAGAAACGTCCCTCTTTTCTAATAATTTCAAAGAGTTAGATAGAGTTTGAGAATCTTCTTTCGGAATATCAATCAGATAAATCATACCCTTTCATAATATCTTTTATTTTTTTGCTCTACAACCGATGAGTGATAATGACGGGGATTTTCCTCTTGCTTCTAAACGAAGGACCGAATGAGCGAAAAGGTAAAAAAACTTAAAATCCAAAAACAGGATGACGATATCCTTATCCTCAATCAAGTGGGGAAAAAGCTAGAATCCGTCAGCCATGAAACACTTCAAGTTTATGAAATGGCGGCTAGAAGTATTCTTAAAGCCTTGGATATGAAAGACAATTACACCTATGGGCACAGCCTTAGGGTCGCTCAATACTGCCTTATTCTTGGTCATCACTTAGGGATGTCAAAAGAAGAGTGTTATGAGCTTGAACTCTCGGCACTGTTCCATGATATCGGAAAAATTGGAATACCAGATCGAATTTTAAGAAAACCAGATCGTCTCGATGAAGACGAGTTTGAAGTGATGAAAAGACATCCTGAGCTTAGTTATGAAATCCTCAAAGACTTTAAGGGCTTTGAACAAATTGCTATCAATACTCGCCATCACCATGAGCGCTATGATGGTAATGGATATCCCGACAAACTAAAGGCTGAAGAAATACCCGCTTTCTCTAGAATTATTCTTATTGCTGATACTTATGATGCCATTACATCATCAAGAGTTTATCGAAAAGGTCTTGGTCATCAAGTGGCCTTCGACGAACTTCATGAATTCGCTGGGTCTCAATTTGACCCATTCCTCGTAAAACAATTTACAAAGGCAATGGACAAACATACTGAGAAAGATGAAGACAAGACTTACATCACTCTTATTCATGATCTAGAAAAGCTCAAAAAAGAAGCCGCTTAGATTTAATAGCAAAAATCTGTTTTGGTATTAGCATCAATCTTTTGAATTTGATCCACCTGACAAGACCTCTTATCACTATGAATTTTGGAGGCGTAACATCGACGTGGATTGAGAGTCGTGAGTTTTTTACATTTCATATAATTGATTTTACTAACGCAGGCCCAATGCTTTCCAACACAGTTATAAACAAGACCTGACCCTGCTGCAAAATAATTCACATTCAAGTCATTGAGATCCATTTCTTCGATCGATTCTCCTTGATCCTGAAGTTCTTTTTCCATTTGAGAAATTTCTTCTTTGCTTACATCACTTGATGGTTGAGCCACTACCGGTTCTTCAGTTTTTTCTACTGAAGATTCAAAAACAGATTCTGACTCTTCCATTGTTGTTGTAGGCTCTGGTTCCTCAACCAGTGTAGGTTCTGGCTCAACTACTGGACTTGGTTTGGATTCAGATGACTCCGCTTCTAAATCTTCGAGTTCGACGTCATCAGATACTGGCGGGGCT
>JAUHYH010000067.1 GCA_030426585.1 Bacteriovoracia bacterium | reverse complement strand
TAAAGTACTCATCCTCAATCAGCTCGTTATACTGCCTCATTCTTTTGGTATACTTCTCAGTATTACTCACAAGTTTTTCGAGCTCATTAAGCTGCCTCGCTGTTGTTGATAAAATCTCAATAAGAACTGCTGTTTCTTCTCCAAAGATAGAAGCTCTAAGAACTTGAGGCGCCTTAAGGCTTAGAATGATCAAGATTGGATAAAGCAATCTCATTTGATAACCTTCAAATTTAAAAAGTTCGTAACTAGATCTCTGAAATTCATAAACTCAGAAAATTTCGCCTTATACCGCTCAAAGTAATGCTTCTGCTCTCTTTCAGTATTAAATAGAAACATCTCTAACTGATTAGGATAATAACGAACAACCTTTTGAAGATTCTCGATCTGAACTAAGAACTTACTATACAGATTCTTTTGCCCTGCAATCCTTCTAACCTTCTCCGAATCAATGTTTTCCTTAAACCGATCAATATCTTGCCTGAAATAAAGCTTAATAAAGCTATTCTGATAGACGACAAACCCGATTCTTGAATTAAGAAAGTCATCAACTCCCTGAGATATCGCTATCGCACTGGCTTGAAGCTTTCTAAAAGTCCTAAAGGACTCCTCAATAAAGTGACTATTAGTATTTAAAAGATCCCAGCACTCATCAAAAAGAAAGATCTTCTTCCCCTCAAGAGTCTTAAACCTCTCAATAAGGCTTAATAGAAGAATGGATCTTACCTTAGTTGGATACTTCTCTAGATCAACATAAGTAATGTCACTTATCTCACTCTTAGCAGTGAAGTACTCAATAAGATCTAAGAAGTAATAGCGAATATCAGGATGTTTCTCCTCTAATTTTAAAAGAAGCTTTCTAAAGTCCTTCTCCTTGATCTCACTTAGAGACTCAAAGAGCACTCCCTCTTCTTTCTTACTAAGACTCATCTGAGTCTTAAAGATCTCGATTAAGTATTTGGGATCAGTACTTACGACTGGATTAAACCGAGTCTCAAGATGAACTCCCCCAAGATAATGAATCGTCTTTTCAAACGATCCCCCTGAATCAACAATCATCACCTTTGATCCACTCTCGACTTCTTCAAAGACGATTTTATTAGCAATCATGGATTTCCCTTCTCCACTTTTACCCGTAATAAGAACATTGAAGTTTGTATTGGAGGGATGAAAGATAGAAAGCTTAAGCTCTCTCCCGTTATCACTCGAGAGATCTATGCCTCTATCCATCAATGATTCATCATCAAAAGGAAGGAGCCTTAAAAGATACTCCCCAGGAATAAACCTAGACCGGTAAAAAGAGGGACTCACTCCTGGAAGAAGATTATAAAAGAAAAAGCTCAAACTCCCTGTCTCAATCCTAAAACTAGCGTCAAAATTCTTAAGGTAGTTTTTAAGAAGTTTCTGTTTTGTCTTCAACCCTTCTGGAGTGGAACCTCTCAAGACAAAGAACACTTCAACATCAAAAAAGAATTCACTTCCCGTAGTAACCTGTTCTAGGTAATCCTCATTACTCCCGAAACTTTTTTCTGATTCTATATCTTTGATATCCTTAAAAAGACTTGAGTGGTGAAGCTTTCGCTTTAAATCAAGCCTAAATTTTGATTTATCCGTATCAACCTTTCTAAGATTCACCACATACTCAAAGTCTCTGAAAGCATTAAGATCAAGGTTCTTTGGAAAATCCTTAAGACTTAAAATCTGAATACACTCATTATTTATACTTAGATAATTTGGATAAAAGTGGATATCGCTATTGATCTCACCAAAGACTCTATTAAGAGGGTCATCAACAATCTCAATATCAAAATTTGGCTTTGAATCCGTATTTACAAAATTCCCAGACTCTAGATGATAGAACTTAAAGAAGCTTCCATCCTCAGAGATTTCTCGTTTGAAACTTTCAAGATAACTATCAAGCTCAATCTCATCAAGCGTTTCAATATCTGTTGATTTAAAGGAGTAAAAAGAGCTCACCTCACCCGAAAGCGAGGCGAGCCTATTATCATCCATGATTCGTACGGGAAACCTCATAGGTCACCCGCTAGATCTTCTTGATCTATTTTTAGTTTTCTTCTTAAACTTAAGGCTAGGCCGATCACATCAACATGTCTTCTTACAATTCTTGAAAAGATCAAACTTGATATGATTACTATTAACCAACTAGGTCCTATGACATCGAGACTAATCCCAAGCACCATCATGAAAGCTAACGTAAAAAGATCAGCTATATCTAATCCTACAAATTTAGGACTTTTATTTAAAAACTCCGGATAATTCACCATTACGCAATTCCTTTTAAAAAACTTATTATTGAGGGCCCTAGGGCAAGAACAATGACTCCGAGGATCGCTGCCGTAACCTTACTGGCGGCATCTTGTTTCCCTACAGCGAGATAGATCCCGCCAAGAGTAAGGCCAAGAAGTCCTATGGAGAAGCCTACTGTCATGGTTTGATTAGATAATTTATCGGCTGCCGCTTTGATTGATCTTGCCATTGCTATATTTGGAAACATTAATAACCAATACATCTCTCCCCCCTAATTCCAGTAATTCACTTTCAAGATTTGAAAGCTCTGAATGATCTGATCCTTAAGACGCACATTTCTTCTGCTATGCTCTGGCTTAAGAACTGCTCCCAGCATGTTGTGATGGGGTCTTCTCTCTGAACAATACCCACTAACGTCGACGTAATAACCGACTCTAGCATCTATTGCTCGACCAACATTTGTACAAATTGCTTCATCTCTATGAGTCCCTGGTCTACCAGCTGCCCAACCACTTGTTACTACATGATGCATGCCCACTGATTGAACTGTAGAATTTTCAGTTACTTTAATCTTTAAGTGATCTAACTCACCTTCTGTTGCTCCAAGAATGTCATGAAGATTATTAATTTCTAGAATAAGATTTCCATCAACCTCAAGTGCGATAATTCTCTGATCCTTTAGAATTTCAACCAAGCTTTTAGAGGTGTTATTTATTTCTAAATGAATTCTAGAAGCGACTTCACTATGACTTGCGACTAAAGCCTGTTTATTCAGACGTACCTCATGATAAAGAAATTCTTTATATCCTCCCCAGTCTGGGCCAATTGAATAGTTAATGGAGTTCACCCAATCTCGATTGCGAAGAGTAGTATCTAACTTTAAATAAACTGTTGAATTCTTACTAATGTCTCCTAAATCCTGCTCTTTATTAAGCTCCTCTGAATCAAGGGTAAATTCAAAGGCATTTTTATCTCTTACAATTCGAGAGAGCTCATCCCCTGTGAGATAACTAAGAGCAACTACGTCTCCGACTGAGAAACTTGATTCATAAAGGTCTGTCTTTACTTGAGAACTCTGAATAAACCACTTACCCTTTTTATGCTCACCTCGAAGCTCAGAAAGTGACTCATATGCTCCAAGATTATTTGAAATTTCATTAACCTGAATCAGCTTATTATCTTCAATCCTCACGCTCTCCCCGAAAGCTTCCTTTAATAGATCAATAAAACGGATCTCCCTTGCTGCTGCCACATAATAGACATCTGTTTTCACAGGCGTTGAGACCACAAGTGGTACTGTCGATTCGAGAATAGACCTCATAAGAGTCTGGAAGTTTGTAGTTAAATTAGGAATTTCATAATCAGCGATCTCGACATAAAGAAATTCACCTCGCTTTAAAAGATTCTCTTTAATCAGCACCACCGGAACGGCAGAAAGATTAATACTGAAGGTCTCATTCGATCCAAGAAGAAACTCTCTCTCAATAACGACTCGGTCGATCTCCTCTAAACTCTCAAGATCATGATTGTAGTAATAGAAGACTAATTCAGGGTTCTTGATCGAATCGTAATAATTGATCCTTGAGAGCTTAATAAAGTTATCAAACTCCAAGTCTACTGAATCAGCTTCAATACTCTTAAGCTTCATCAAATCCATCATAGAGAGCTCTGGAAATTTAATCTTATGAAACCCATTAAAATCTAAGGCCTCATAGGTAATGCTCTCTAAACCTGCGAACTTTCCAATACTTCTTTTGAGTGATTCTTTTATCTCTGGACTAGATACCTTCGCCTGAGCATTGGGATCAACCTCATTGGCCTCCAGAATAAGATCCTCACCACTTTTTAATTTGAAATTACGAATGAATTTGAATTCAAAGTTTGGAAGTTCTGCTTGATTAGGGTTTCTCCCCTGCTCGATCTCTTCTCCGTCACTAACAAAGTCTCCATCACTATCAGCACTGAAAGCTGAAATCCCCTTGGATTCATCTTTCCCTTTAAACGAACAAGAAATCAGTAATAGTAATAATAATGTCCTCACGCACACTCCTTTAGGTTTAAGTCTGAAAATAGACCTTCAATTTCTCTTATTTTTTGAACAAGAATCGAGTTGGACATTATTTCTTCGAGACTCAACATCCCACACCACTCTCTAAATTCCTTTTTCAAACGAAACAAAACATCTTCGGTAACGATCATTCGCTCCATCACAACCTCCTTTCATTGTTGTGACCGGAGTTAATACAAATTCGATGCCATTTTTTTGCTGTGGTGAGTAGATTGGAATTTCAAAGTGTTAGAGAAAAAATTATGAAGCCCACTTTAGAAATCTAAATTTCACTTTAGAAATCTAAAGTGGGACCAATAAATTCCAGATGATTTTTCAAAGATATGCTTTGCGTAAAACGACGATATCGAAATAGATGTCACTTTATTTTAGTAAATTGCAAGATTTATATTTCTAAATTTACTTCTAGGCCGCTATAAACGCAGTCCTATGGGACTAAGAGACCTTAATATTCTACTCATTGAAGACGACACGCTGTGGCGTACATTGTTAAAAGACAACCTATCCCCGTTCGGGAAAGTCACTGCTGTTGAAAATGAAATTGAGGGTGAAAAGGCAATGAAAGCTGAAAAATTTGATATCGCTTTTATTGATCTCGATCTTAATGGTCCTCTTGCAGTACTCGAACTTATCAAAACGGCTAAGTCTATTGGTCTATACTCTGTTTGTATTTCCTCTCATGAAGAAAAAGAAGTTATCCTTGATGCCTATAAGTTTGGATGTATGGATTACCTTTCAAAAGATTTAAATGAGGAAGCACTCGATTTAATATTTAAAAAATATAAGTCTACTCAGCTAAATGCTTCCATAATGGAAAACCTATATAAAGACTTTAAGACTAAATCCAAACTTTTGAGATCTGAATTAGAAATAATACCTTCACTTGTCTTAAGTGAAAGACCTGTACTCCTCACAGGTCCCACTGGTGTAGGAAAAACAGTACTAGCTAGATTTATTCATTCAACTTACTCAAACAAATCAGATAACTTTGTTGAAATCAATTGCGCTCAATTTAATGAGGGCACAATTGAGAGTGAGCTCTTTGGCCATAAAAAAGGAGCCTTCACTGGAGCAATTGAAGATAAGATCGGAAAAATAGCTCTCGCTAATGGCGGCACACTCTTTCTAGATGAGATTCATTCTCTGTCGATGAATGCTCAAAAAAAGCTTCTAAAAGTATTAGAGGAAAAAACCTTTACTCGACTAGGCTGTAATAAAGTACAAACCTCAAATTTTCGGATAATCGCAGCGACCTGCGAGAATCTACTCGAATTAGTTGCCCTTAAGAAATTCAGACATGACTTATTTGCGAGAGTTTCTACATTCAAAATTGATATTCCAGCTTTATATAATAGGAAAGAGGACATAGCCCTATTACTTGAATTTTTTCTTTCGAAATCAAGTAGAAAAGTAATTATAGAAGATAGTGCCCTAGGACTTCTGGAAAAGTATAATTGGCCGAATAATATCCGTGAAATTGAAGATCTTGTAGAAAACTGGCTAGTTAAAGGATACGGGGTTATTAGTCCAAACTTATTGGACTCGAGATTTCAAAAGAAAGTTAGCACGATTGAAATAACCCAAACACAGCGAGATCTCGTAAAAGAGCTTGGATTACAACAGTATATTGAACAGTTCAAAATCAAACTTGTTCAAGAGGAAATTTCAAATAATCGGCACAAACAATTGAAAGATATTGCAAAAGAATTAGGTATTTCAGCATCTCTCGTAAGCGTTCTAAATAAACAAGCAGGTATTCATGCACATTGAAATCGAAAATTATGAAGTTTTGCGGAAATTGAAACACGATATTAATAGCTCAACCAATGCCGTAGAGAAAGTAATGAAGTTAATTCAATCTCAGGGCTTTAATGAAAAAACTCGAGAAATCCTCTCTCTCGCTCTCGATCGTATCGAGGTTTTAAAAGATGATCAGGACAAGTTGTACCAGATCGCAAGAAAATCAAAGGAATCTTAAGTGAGTACTAAACCTGAAATAAACATTCTTCTAGTCGCTATGGATCAGGAGTTGGGATCGATTGCTCACTCATATTCACACAATGCGGTGACACTTAACTCTACAACAATTGCGAAGGCCTACAGTATCGAGCTTAAGAATAATTGGATCGTACTTAAAACCGGCGTTGGCCCCATTAATACGGCCTTATGTCTTGGAGAGCTAGCATCAAGCTATGATATTAATAATCTTGTTCAATTTGGAATAGGAGGCGCTCTCACATCAGAATTAAATGTTGGGGATTATGTCATTGGAGATAGTGTTATCCAGCACGATGCTTATTTCAAAGACGAAAAAACAACTCAATTAATGGGAACGGGACAGCTTTTCTTAAGTCGAGTAACTGACGTAGATCCCAAAATAAAGACTTCAACAAAAATCACCACTCTTTTAGAGAATTTTTGTAAGACAAAATCACTCACATTTAAAACCGGTGGGGTGGCTTCAGGATCTTCATTTATATCGAATGTTGCTCTTAAAAAAGAGATCAACCAAAGTACAAATGCCATTATGGTTGAAATGGAATCAGCCGCAGCAGCATTCTTCGCTAATGAGAACGCTATCCCTTATGGTTTTATAAAGGTCTGTTCAGACTCGATTAATAAGGACTCTCATAATGAATATAAAGAGTTCTTGAATCAAAATATTGAGCTTGCCCCCACTCTTTTAGGATTTTTTGATGAAAATATTTAGTTTATTTTTATTCATATTCAGCTTAAATACCTATGCCTCTCGATGCCAAGAGGTTACGGTTCTCTCTCACTTCAATAAACTGGGGAGCAAAGGGACCTTTTATGGAAATGAGATCCATAAAGGAGTTCTCCTAGCAAAGAAAGAACTTAAAAATTCCTGCTATGACATTAAGAAACTAGATATTGGCCCCAACCTCCTCACTCTCAAGAAGGTTGTTGAGTCACAAGTAAACTCAGATACTCAGAAGTTCTTTATTGGTCTAGGAAGCTCTAATAAAGTGAGTGCTGTAAGTAATATCCTGGGTGGTAATCTTCTCTTCTCCCCAACAGCAACCAGCAATGAATTTGTAGACAAAGATAATATCTTTCTCACATCAGGAATTAATGAAAATATAGGTAGGACTATTGCTGAATACTCAAACGAGACCTTCTCTAATATTGCGATCGTCTTTGATATCAGTAGAACCTACACAGTTGATTTGAAAGATACGATTGTAAAATATCTGAAAATTCCTTCTTCCACTACAAAGACACTCTCTAACGTAAATAAATCTGACGCTGTCATCTTATTACTTGAAGAATCCGACTCTGCTAAAGCAATCAAATACATTGATAGTAAAAAAATCAGTAAAGTCGTTATTGGTGCAGATATCTGGGGAGCAAAGAAGAATTATGTCAGTAAGGCGCTTAATGACCTTAGCTACATAAAAGATGTTCGCAGGTTTTATACCTTCAAAGAAACTAAAAACTTTGATTCCGATTTAATGTATTACTCATACCTATCAATGCTGTACCTGGATGAAATGAGAAAAAATTGTAAACAAACCAACTCTAAGTGCCTAAATGGCAAGAGTGAATTAATAGAAGCCAATTATGTAAAATGGCCGGTGAAGAATGAAAAAATATTCTAAAAATTATTTATCATTTTTTATCTTTCTATTGGGGATCATTTGTATCGCCCTTATCGGTAAGTCATTTATCAATGACTATATTGCCGTAACCAAGGAAGTTGAGCTGCTGCATAGAATCTATCAAAATGATTTCACTGATGCTCTTGTTTTAAACAACGAAGAAAGTCTTAAAATCCTTCTCGATCGGGCAAAAGAGGAAGGAAAATTCGATTCAGTTAAGATCGCTGACAAAAACGAATCATGTTCGATTGCCTGTGATCGATTTAGTGTCAATTCGGCAGATCCAAGCATTGGAAGCATCGAATACCAATATTATAGTAAGATCTCGACCTCGACTGCTCTTACTATAATATTGGTATTGGCCTTTCTCTATGTAATGAGAAAGCTGTTTGAAAACTTCAAAGATATTCAAATCTCAATCTCCAAAGGGAAAATACTCGCAGAAAAAGAGCGTATCTCAAAACAAGTATCCCACGACATCCGCTCCCCCCTCATCGCTCTTCAAACTTACTTCAAGGATAAACTCGATAACGAAGAAATAGCCCTTAAGGCCTTGTCTCGAATCGAAAACATCGCAAGTAAACTTGGGAATAAAAGGTTCAACTCACAAAAAACTGTCTTCAGTCCCCTCACTGCAATTAATGATCTAATGGAGGAATATGCGATTTATGAGAACAATACAATCAAAGTGATTACTGATGAGCTCTCAAGGAACGTAAAAGTAAGCGCCAACATCACTGAATTCAAAGCAGCCATCTCGAACATTATAAATAACTCTCTCGAAGCGAATGAGAATCCAGAAGTCTCACTCACAGTTACAAGAATTGATAAAAGAGTAGAAATAAGTATCTCTGATAATGGCCCTGGAATTAAAAACCCTGAATCAATTTTCATTGAAGGTTTTACAACTAAAGGGCAAGGTTCCGGGTTAGGTCTATACCAAGTTAAATCTTTTATTGATTCCCTTAATGGGGAAATTTCTCTTAATTCAGCAGATACAGGAACGACGCTCACCTTGTCGCTTCCTGTACATAGCACTCACCCTATTCTGATTTTGGATGATGACGAACTTTATCTAAAGACGAGTGAACTAAGTCTTGAATCTCAAAATAGAGAATTTCATCTATTTAATACTAAAGAGTCTCTGTACTCATTCTTAAATGACAACAAGGACTCCGAATTCGACCTCTACCTCGATCAAAACATAGAAACAGAAAATGATGGTTTAGAAGTCAAAGCTAATTTAGAGAAGAATACAAATATCAACATTATTATGAATACAAGTCATTCAATAACAGGAAAAGAAGCATGGATTTAGAAATTACAACTCAAGAAAACGTAATTTCACTTCGTTGCTTCTTAATACTGTTATTTAAATATCCGATTCACTTTTCATCATAACAGTACCTATAAACTAGTTACCAATTCCAGCGGCTCTTAATCCTTCTTTCGTAGGTGCTGCAACTTGACAACAATCAGCAAGCTTACCATTTACGACGACAGCAGGAACTCTTGCTATTCCCAAATCTTTTGCGCGAAAAGAGACTTCTTCGTCTTTCATATCAAGAATTGTTATTTCACAGTTACCACACGCCATTTCGTTCACAAGATTAATTGTGCTTTCACAAGCAGGACATCCTGCACTAAAAATCTCTACTTTGTTTGTCATATAATCCTCCTTAGATTATTTGCATGTATTACACAGCTTCCTGGCTGGAAGTAGATTCCAGATAGAAGCAATAATTAAAACGCTTATTCCTAAATAAAATACATAATCATTTTTTAAGTAATGAAAAACTAACGCTACAACTGCTCCCAAAGAGCCAAGGAACAATGGTCCATAGCCTTTTCTAGAACTAGCTTTAAATCCTAATCCAAAAAGAGCAACACCAAGAAATAATGACATTAAAATATAAAAATATGTCCCTTTAAATAAAAACCCAAGACCTAGACTCGTTAAAAAACCGGCAATAGCTGGGTAACAAAATGGACAAGAAGCTTTTGCCAAAAATGCAGCGCCCATACTAGGTCCAATCGAAACAGTACCCAAAAAACCAAAAAGCCTATGTCCTTTAGATTGCTGTGAAACTTTGAATTCACTTAACTTCGAAGTAATTAATTCGACCGAAGGAGTTCCCGATCCTTCATAAACACGACAGCAATTAGCCCTTGTATGGGACTCAACTCCCATTAGATCATTTCCGTTGATAAGCAGTGTTGGCGAACCATGCTTTTTAGCATAGTCAGGTGCTTCCTTTGAGTTTCGATCCCACTCTTTCCAACAAGCCTTTAAATTTGTTTGAGAGAAAGCTCTCATTAAGTTTGCCCGTGTAGCGTTAACATTCGGACAGTCTTTATCTATAATGAGTTCCACATTTAACATTTATTATCCTTTTCAAAACACTCTAAAATGGGACATTCCGAAGTTGACCTTTCATTATTTACACATGATCCAACCATCTTCTTAAGCGAGCGTTTCATTTTATTAAGATCTTTTATTTTATCTTCTACTTCACTTAACTTAAGCTCTGCCTTTTTCTTTACTTGCCCGCATTTAGCACTAGAGCTCACTCGAAGCTCTAAAAGATCTTTGGCCTCATTCAAAGTAAAACCTAATTCCTGAGTTCGCTTAATAAATTTAATTTTAAGTACATCATCGTAAGGATACTTTCGATACCCAGATTTTGAGACAGGCTGCTTGATCAATCCTTTTTGCTCATAAAAACGCACAGTTTCTACTGTGACTCCAGACTCTTTTGCTAATTTTCCAATTGTAAATTTGTACATCATAAACCCATTATATACTCCGTAGTATACTACGGAGTAAAATGAAATTTATCCCTATTATTCTAACTAGTTATATCACTAAAGTATGAAAGTCTTAATTTTGATCTAATGCCTTCAATGAGTTCTTTACCCATTCTTTTACTTTTGTTTTTTCACTATCAGACATCTTTTTATCGCCATGAAAGAATAAGTACTGGCTTGGAGGCATTGAAGCATCTGAAATGCTTTTCATTATACTTTTTAAGTCATTCTCAGGAGTGTCATGACTTTTGAATGGATAATTGTTTGAAAAGTCAAGATGTGACTTAGCTTCTTTGATATCTGAGTCTATAACTTGTTTCACGATTGGAAGGCTATAATACCATGGAAAAACCGTTCTACTGGAGTGACAATCAAAACACGACTTCTGAAATATTGGTTTGATTTTTTTTAAATATTGAGAATTAATTTTTTCATAAATCAACTTATTTTTGAATAAATCTTTCTTCTCTTTATTCATAACCTTATCACTACTATGCTTTTCATTTCCATGTCCCCAGGAGTTATTTACCATCAGTATTATAAATACCAGCAAAATCATAAGAAACCTCCTGTAATATGTTTAGAGGAACCAGAAGAGAGTTCCTCTAAACAATGATTTGATCGACGCATAACTCATAAGGAAGTTAAATTCGCCCCCCAGCTCTTTCAACCCAAACTTTGTCAGCAGACTCAATGTTTTTCTTTAGATCTTTCTTAAAATCTTTCATCTTTTTCTTAGTAGAGAAGTAGTAAGTCACACCACCATGATTAATCTTATAATCTTCTTTACCTTCAACATGAGTATCTCCCATCGAGACTGATTTAGCGCATCGTTTATTGTAGGCTTTTCCTTCCTTATGAAGTTTACAAGCTTTTGTACATTCATGATGATGGTGAGGCTTATCCTTATGATGATGAGCACAAGACGATAAGATAAATAGTAAAGTTGCTGATAATAGTAATTTCATAGGTCCTCCAAGACGTTTAATTCGTTAAATTGAACAAGTTATTTTTTTGCTCCACAATGGGGCATGGTTGATGATGCGTAAGGATTCATAACTTTTTCTGATTTAGAAATATTCTGAATCCAGTATTTTTTAACCATAGGACAATAGTAACGAGCATAGCTCTTATTTCCAGTTTGTTTTTCAAGAACCACCAAAAGAGCTTGCGAAACCGTGTTAAAATTTTCTTTACTTTTTTCGAGGTCATCGCCTTTTTGAATACTCTCAAGTTTTTTTAATGAATAATTCAGAGTTTTTTTTATTTTCTCGTCATCAATTTCTTTTATCGCTTTTGTGAGCTCACT
>JAUHYH010000066.1 GCA_030426585.1 Bacteriovoracia bacterium | reverse complement strand
AGCTCTATTAAGGCTCGCCACTCCTCCAAGACAACCAAAACCAAAGAGAGGAAGACGTTTGAGAGTCGGGTTCATTCCAAGTTTATTCATAAGAAGAGTATCTAAACTGGGAATACTAAACCCTGTCACTGATGTTGTTATGAACATGTCCACTTCATTTAATGGTAGAGGAGAGTCAATAAAGAGTTTTTGAATAGACTCAGCGGTGAGCTCAAGAGCTTTATCTCGCCAAAGGTCATTTCTGTTTGCAAAACCATCGAGCTTGAGAACTTGTTCAATTGGAATACATAAAGAACGTTCTTTAACTTGTACGTTTTTTCCGAACTTCATGATCATCTCTTTATTTTCAGGCCAGATTGTAGCCAAAAAATCAGTGAGTTGGTCTTGAGAATACTTAAACTTTGGAAATACCGTCTTTGCGTTAATAATTAAGGCCATGAGGTCCCCCTTCTACTTTTTAGTGATGAGCATTTTCGTAAAACCTTCAAGGGGAGTATAAATATTCCCAATGATTCCTACGAAGCTGTTTGCTCTAACTTGGTTTTTCTTTAAAAATTTTGCAATGAGATTAGCAAGATAAGGTCTTCTAATAATCCCTTGAAATACTGTATTTAAAATATTTTTTGCTCTGGTAGCTTTTATCTTTTCTTTTTTATAGCTCTTAAGAGCAACTGGAACTTCTTGATGAGTGCAAAGATTATCAGCGAGCTGTTTGGCACTTAAGAGTGAGTTATAAATTCCTTCCCCTGTTAACGGATCGATGAACCCCGCTGCATCCCCAACATAAGCAATAGAGTCTGTTGATATGACTGAATTCACGAGACTGATCGGACAAAGTGAAAAAACTTTATCAGAGGGTTCTAAAGGAGAGAACATTTTACTGAGCTGATTACTTGAAGCTAAATATTCATTGATAAGTTCGTAAGGTTTAAGACCTTTCATTTTCTTTGAGTCACAGACAATTGAAAAATTAATCTCTTCAACGTTAATTGGGTTAAGCCCACAATATGCCCCATCATTAAAGAGATGCATTTGTCCCACTCTAGAGTAGAGGGAAGGATTTTTTAATTTTAAATAAGCATGAAGAGCGAGTCTTTTAGACTTTGTTTCTTTTCTATGATTAAGCTTTTTAGCAAGTAATGAGTTGATTCCGTCTGCTCCAATGACGATATCGGCTTTAAGTCTGTAATTAGTCGTTTCAATTTCCCAAGACTCATCTTTTCGCTCGATACTAAGGAAAGTTTCTCCATAGTATTTATGAATGTTAGACTCTTGCTCTAGAAGATTTCTCAATCTCTGATCAAAACTTTGTCTATTAAGTGAAACTCCGTAAGTACTGACCTCATCACTACATGGGAAAAAGGAAGTGAGTGAAGTTTGATTGGGGCTCACGATTTTCATACCCCAAACTTTATGAAAGTCTTCAATGGTATGTGAAAGACCAAGTTGTTTGATAAGTGAAACGCCTTTTGGGCATAGGTATTCCCCACAAACTTTCCTTCTTGCAGCAGTATTTTTATCAATTATGCTGACCTTAAATTTAGACTTTGAGAGAAGGTGGGCCAAGGTGAGTCCTGCAGGACCGGCTCCGATAATGACAATGTGTTTTGTTTTGTTTTCTTTCATGGTGATATTATCGAGAGAGTAAGAATTTATCTCTATAGATCGAAGGTTATAAAATATGTTATTCTAAGAACTTAGAAGGTAATTCTATACCTTTGGTTTGATATACCCTTTTTTTGGAGTTCAAAGCTTGAAATCGAAATTAGTTAAAACTGAGTTCTATCTGACAATTAGTTTTCTCGTTTTGCTCTCACTTCTGACTCTTTTGGATATTCGTGAAGATATTAGTGAGGGAGTTCCTTTTAGGCATTGGTTCCATGAAATTCTACTGGTGATTGGTGCCATAGGCTTTATTCTTTTTAAGTTCTACCGAGCCATTAAACGAATCGAGGTTGTTGATAAGATGACTAAGGAACTGAACAGAAGCCAAGATGAAGTCGATTACTATCGAAACAAAATAGGAGGGATTAAGTCCGACTTTTTTGGTGTTATTCAGGAGCAGTTCAAACTATGGAATTTCTCTCCCAGCGAAGCTGATATTGCTCTTCTTATCATTAAAGGGCTTAGCATGAAGGAAATCGCTGAGCTAAGAGGATCCAACGAGAGTACAGTGAAACAACAAGCTAATGCCATCTATAAAAAGAGCAATCTTTCTGGAAGAAAGAACCTCACAGCTTACTTCCTTGATGACCTCTTTTCTCATTCTCTTTGAGTTCGAGAGTTTTTAGGTCGTTTTTCCCGAAGATAAACTTTCTTTAATTCTGATTTCTTTTGTCTCAATTTAGGCGATAATAACAATGAGATTTATCTAGCGAAAAGCTTAACAAAAGTGGCAGGTTGATCTTGGAACCAAGTTCTTCTCACTGCTTATACACACGTCGATTGCCCCCTTTTATTAGGGGGCTTTTTTTTTACTACATATTAAAATGTGAAGATATCTAAACATCCTCTGGAAGATTAATAACCAAATTCTCAAGATAATACTTTTAATCTGTTAATTAAAAGAAGGAGAAACATTATGAAAACTTTAACTTTTGTGTTGTCTTTTTTGATAACTCTAACTGTTTATTCGAATCAGTTTACTCAGAAAAAAAATGGAGAATTCATTACAGTTTCTGGAAATGTCAGTGATGTCAAAGCCCACTCTTTTATGCTTAACACTGCAAAAAACTCAATTTTAGTCGAAATGGATGATTATTATTGGGATGCAGATGGGTACAAGCTTAAACAAGGGGACAGAGTCGTTGTTTATGGGAGAATTGATCATGATTTTCTAGAAAGAAAAAAAATTGAAGCAGGAAGTGTATTTGTTAAAAATCTCAATACATTCTTTTTTGCAAATGATGCGGATGAAGAGTCTGCTCCCAAACCTTCAATAACTTATACGATTGTAGATCCTTTACCTGAATACACTCAAGCAGATGTTATGGGTAAAGTCGTAAAAGTCGATGAGAAGGATAAAGAGTTTGTTGTAGACACTGGATTAAGAAAAATCACAGTGAATACTAACAAATTGCTTGTTAACCCCCTTGATGACAAGGGGTATGTACAGATCGACAAAGGTGACTTTGTAAAAGTTTCTGGCTTTGTTGATAAGCCTTTTTTTGGAAAAAAAGAGCTCGATGCAACTTATGTTCAAATAATTTAAATAAATTTTCAGTAAAGGCCATTTAGGCCTTTGCTGTTTTCACAAGGAGTCATTAAATGAAAAAAATATTTTACCTAATAATTTTTAGTCTGCTGGTAGCCTGTGCAGAGATAAAAACAGATCCCTCTTTTATAGACCAAAGAGCGAAGAATCAAATTGAAGAGATTGAGGAAACTTTATCTGATTTAAATAATAAAAGTGCTCATTTGATTACACCTGATCTCTATGAGGAAGCGAAGGAAGTTGTTGATACCTCTCAAGAGAAACTGAAAGAAGGGCAAAGGTTTAACCAGTTTCAAGAGAATTTTAGCCGGTTTAGTATGTTAAAAGGAAAAATTAAGACCAAAATGGATATCTCTAGAACTCATATCGAAGATGTCATTAAAGCTCGAGAGCAAGCGATCTATGCTGGGGCTAATAAAACAGAAGCTTTGGCAGAAGCTGACGAAGCTTTTAGAGATCTGGGTGACGCGATTGAGGATAACGACATTACAGAAGTCCTTGAAGAGAAATACGAAGTTAAGCGTCTTTATCAGTTAGCTGAAGTTGATGCTATTAAGAATCAAAAACTTTCAGTGACTTGGTTGAACTATGAGAAGATTAATGGCTTAGAAGGAGATGAATATTTTCCAAAGCTTTATAAAAAACTAGAGAATGCTATTTCAAAGACGGAGAGCATTATTAATCAAAATAAGGATGATACCCAGAAGATTAATAACCAAATTGTCATTGCTGAAGATATGTCAAAAAGATTACTTGCTTTAAGTCAGACGGTTAAATGGATTGAGACCGAAAAGCCTAGTGAGTTAGCTTTTAGAATGGAAAAAGATTTTAATCAGTTCTTTCAAGATCTTTATTCACCCTATACTGCCAGCCATCAAAGTGCGGCAGAAAACTTTAAAACTTTAAGAAAGGAAACTAACTATGTTCCTTCTTTAAGGTCTGAAATCGTAAGGCTTTCAAAGACAAATAACATTCTTGATAAGCGTGTTAACGAAGTGCTTTCAAGAAAAAAACTGCTAACGGCCAAGATTGCTGAAAGTAAAGAAATTAGACAAAGAATTAAAAACTTCAAAAGAGAAGTGGGTAATGAAAACGTCGATGTTTTAAGGAAAGGAGAGGCAATTCTTGTAAGAGTAAAAGGAATGAACTTTGGTTTTAATAAAACAAGAATTCCCGCAAATGCGAAACCAATCATGAATGAAGTTGTCGCGTTTATTGATGAATTCAAAGAGCCTTCTATCGTAGTTGAAGGGCATTCAGATGCGATTGGAAATCCTAACTACAATGAAAAAATTTCAAAGAAACGAGCCGATAAAGTTTTAAATTTTATTTCTGAGAAAAGTAAAACTGAATTGGCATCTGCTACAACGGTTGGTCATGGGTTTAACAGACCAATTACTGACAATCGAACGGCCTCAGGTCGGGCGATGAATAGAAGGATTGATATCCTCATTTACCCACGTTCCTAAAGGTATGTATCTCCCTGGGCGCTCACGCCCAGGAGTTACGCACTGTCCCTAAGTCCGCTAAGTGACTTAAATTTCATAAACCTATTATCAAAATCAAAGTTAAACATTGATTAAACCTATTATTCAATGGTGCAATAAATCGATAGAACGATTTATTGCATAAAACTAGGGAGGAATTTGTGAAGAGCTTACTTATTTCGTTATTTTTATTGGGTTCATATTCTGCTGTAGGGAATGAATCTTCAGCTCAAGTTCTCGAAGGGGAAGTTGAGAAGTCGAAAGAAACAAATACTACAGACGAAGCAGATCAAGTTATTACTAACAGAAGGTTTCGTGCCAGTAACGGCTCCTTGTCTGATTTAAGTATGAATTTGAATTTAAACTACCAGGGGGGCTCTTTGAATCGTCCCCTCGCAGCGGACCGTCCGAATCTGAATACAGCTGGTGATACGGCATCAATTGCAGGTTTTTCTGGTATCGTCACTGGAAGCTACCGACTGAACGCGCTCAACAGAGTAGGGTTCGCAGCAGGTCTTCAAATGCTAGCTCCATTCAATGATTCAATTGATACAGACAGCGCGACAGCCAGAAGAGAATTCGATGAGAACCAAGGGGAGCTTGATATCTCTGACCCTAGAATTTCTTATACTCATATGAATAAATTTGCAGGTATCCAGACAATTATTACAACTGAGGTTCTTCAATACACTGCTGGGAACTTCACGAATACAGGTTATCAAAATAAAGCAAGTCTTCTTGTTAACACAATGTATGCCGTTGGAGATACAGGTTTTTCATTCGGTGCTTACACTCTTTTTGAAAGAAACTTCTTTGATAGTACTCAAGCAGATCCAGCTGATCAGCTAGAAACTGTTTTTGGATTTCTTCCTCAAGCAGAATACATTATTAATGATACCTTCAATTTAAGAACGATTATTCGTTCACACTGGTATGATAACAGCCGAGCGGTACGTTCCGGAAACTTTAGAAAGAGACCTGTGACTCAATCTGTTGGACTTGGAATTTCTCTTAGTCGAGATATTTTTCTTTATCCGAACTTCCAGTTCGCTTGGGATAATGTTGATTCAAAAGTTACAAATGTCGGCTTAAGCGCCAATATTAACATGTTCTAAATATCAGCCCCTCTGTGAGGGGCTTTTTTTTGCCTTCAGATTTGCTATGATCTATAAGTGCAAAACTCCTTAAAAATACTCACGTATAACATCAATAAATCCAGGCCTTGGCATTTTTTAACGGATTCTTTTGAGGAGACAAGAAAGCTTATTATTGAGTCTTCAGCCGATATTGTTTTCCTCCAGGAGATTCAGGGAGAGCATAAAAAGAAGAAATTCACTTCCCCTCGGTATGAAAGAATGGCCGATTCAATCTGGTCAGACTTTGCTTATGCTAAAAATGCAATCACTCAAAAAGGAAATCATGGTAATGCTATTCTTTCAAAGTTTCCGATAGCGAAGTGGGAGCAAGAGAATCTTTCAACCAATCGTTTTGAACAAAGAGGTCTTCTGTACTGCGAGGTTGATTGTTTTAATGGACTGTCTCTTTATTGTGTCCACTTAGACTTATTATTACGTGGCCGTTTAATTCAAATAAAAAAAATCATCGAGCGTATTAATAGAGAGCCTTCTGATCGTCCCGTAATTTTGGCAGGTGACTTTAATGATTGGGATGGGACAATTGGACGGCTGATCGAAAGGAATACTGACCTCGTCGAAGTACATCGTTCTACGAAAGGTCATTTTGGAAAAACTTTTCCTGCTTATTACCCCTTGCTCCCATTAGACAGGATATATACAAAGAATTTGTCTGTTAAAACTTCTGAAGTACTTAGGCTTACAAGGCCAACCTCTGATCATCTTCCCTTGGTAAGTGAGGTGGTTTTTAATGGATAATTATTATTTCCATAAAGGATCAAAAGATTACCTCGACAAAATTGTGTCTAGTGTTGAACAAGCAAAAGCTAAAATTGATATCATTCTGTACACTTTAAATCCGAGCTCTGCAGGCGAAAGGTTAGTTGAAGCTCTCTGTAATGCTTCTAATAGGGGAGTCTCTGTTAATCTGCTTTTAGATGCTGTTGGTTCTGAGAAGTTGACGAAGGCTTATGAACAGAAAATTTTAGATCATAATATTGAGTTACAATATTTTAATAGAGTAAGGCTTTCTAAAATTCAAAATATAGCAAGAAGAATTCACGTTAAACTTTTTATTTTTGATAGGGAGAAGGCATTCGTTGGAGGAATCAATATCTCTGATGAGTACTTTGGTGTTGATGGAAAGCAAGCATGGTTAGACTATGCTGTTGAGATTGAGGGAGAGAGCTGTAAGAAACTCTACCTGAAAACAAAAAGGTATTTTTCTGAGTCCGATAAAGAAGATATCGCTTCAGACTTGTTTCTCGTTCAAGACTTTTGGAGAGGTAAGAATGAAATCAATAGAACCATTAAACATGAAATTGGTGCAGCGAAAGAAAAAGTTGTTTTACTCACACCTTATTTTTTTCCACCTCGATTTTTATCAAGGGCGATAAAGAAGGCTTTAAAACGAGGAGTGAAAGTTCACTTAATCTTAAGTAAAAACCTTGATATCCCAATCTTATCGAGAGCGATGAAGTATTATTACTCTTCGCTGTTACAAATGGGAGTGAATCTCTATGAGTGGACAGGACCTATGCTTCACGCCAAGCTCATAGTTATTGATGGAAAGTGGACTTGCGTAGGATCATTTAATCTCGATCATTTAAGTTCTTTTAATAATGTAGAGCTAAACTTATCCATCAGAGACTCTGAATTTAATAAAGCCGTTAATAAAGAACTTGAGCAGAATGTTTACCGAGAGACAGAAGAGATAAAACTCGAAGAGTGGACCCGTAAACACAACCTCTTGATGAGGTTGGTTACGGGAGTTGTTTATTTTGGACTTATTATATTAAGACAAATTCTCATTAGACGAGAGTCCAAGACTCTCAACTGAACCATTTTTAGTTGAGGATTGGTCAATTTCCAATTTTTTTGGAAAGTCTAACGTTCGAATTGGAAATGGAATTGTGATTCCTTCTTTATCAAAAGCTTCCTTGATCCCCATAATAGCTTCACTTCGTGCATTTAAAAAAGTCTGATGACCTGGATATTTAACCCAAATTTGAGCAACAAAATTAATGGAGCTGTTTCCGAACTCAGTAAAGAAAACTTTAATGGGTTCATTACTGATTCTTTCATCAAGTTTCTCAAGCGTGCTAAGAACAAGTTCTTTTACCTTCCTCAGATTATCAGAGTATGAAACTCCTACCTCCAGATCAATTCTTCGCCTAGGTGTTGTCGTAAAATTAGTAAACGGTTTTGTGAACATGTCTTTATTGGGGATCAAAACTTCTAATCCCTGAAAAGTCATAAGGCTTGTCGTTCTCAGTTGGATTTTTATAACTTGTCCCGTATTTCCCCCAACTTCAACAATATCATTAATCTGATAGGGCTTCATAAAGGCAATCAAGATCCCTGAGATAAAGTTTGATGCAATTTCTTGAAAGGCAAAACCTAAAGCAAGACCAATAACACCTGCACCAGCGAGTAATGATGTAACTGTTTTATCAAGATTTAAAATACCAAGTGAAATGAAGATACCTGCAGTCAGAATTAAAAGATAAGAAAGACTTGCAACTAAGTTTGTGATTGATTTACTTTCTGAAACTTTCGGAACGACTTTTAAAGAAATTTTTTGAGCTAATCGACCAAGAAGGTGAAAAATAGCAACGATTGTTAAAGCTGCAACCATATTAGGGACACTTTTAATTCCTAATTCAATCCAATTTTCAATTTTCCCCATAATTAGAGAATAAACGTTATTAAAGCTGTTAAACATTATTAGGTCCTCCTGATAAGATGTACTCCTTATTATAAAGAGGCTCTAAGTCCACAAATTCTCTTTTGAGTGTTCAAATTGTGTAGTTTTCTACACAAAATCTACCAGTTTCGTTGAATCGGTGAATCGAGTTGTCCTGTAGTATCAAGATGTAGCTAATTTTAACAAAGGATGATCATGAAAAACGAAAATTTTGATAACACAATTCAATTTTTAAATGAATTACTTGCCAATGAATACGTGCTTTTTACAAAGACATTGAACTTTCATTGGAATTTCAAAGGGCCACATTTTGCCAGTATCCATAAACTTCTGGAAGAGCATTATAACTCCTTACTAGAGACAATGGACACAACAGCTGAAAGGGTAAAAATCCTTAAAGGTATCCCCTTGAGTACTGTTAAAGAACTCGGCAAAGAAGCCTCTTTACCTGAAAATCCAGGGAGTGTTCCTTCGTCAAATGAGATGATTGCAGCGCTTTATAAAGACCATAGTACAATCATTGGTATGATTCGAACTCGACTGACTGAAGATAAGACTTCGGTCGATCCTGGAACGGAGGATCTGTTATCAGGTATTTTAAGAGATCATGAAAAGATGAGTTGGATGCTTGAGTCCAACTTGCACTAAGAGGTGAGATCAAGAAATGAATACTTCAAGACGTATTGAAAAGATTCTCAATAGTAGAGACACAAAAGCTACTAAGCTCGAAAAGCTTAGAAGGTTAAAACAAGAGTATTTGAGAATAATGGCTTCAGAAGGAGAGGGCTTTGGAATTCAGAGAGGAAAAGCGACTCATCGTGAGCCTGCTGAGTTTCATGATGTTAATGAAGCTATTAAGCATTTGGAGACAAGAAGTTATGTTTAAAATTAATCAACCATTAAATTTAAAAAAGAAAACGATTTATATCTTAATTGTTTTCACAATAGTACTTCTTGGAATCCTAGGAATGACCCTCGAACAAAAAGATTTTAAGGGTTCAACTGAAGAGAAGAACTCTGACACTAAAATAAACGATAAAACTCAAAGGAGGATGTATGCAAACACAAGAATTAATGGATGAAGTAAAAACTTTAAGAGATGAACTTAAAGTCAAAAGTCATCTTTTCAAAATGGAAACAAAAGACAAATGGTCTGATCTAGAGGATCAGTATAAAGATGTTGTTGCGAAAGTTGATAGAGCTAAAGCAACAGCTGGAAATGTTGGCGAGGATGTTATAAAAGCTAACAAGTTTGCCTTTAAGAAGATTAAAGAAGGGTATAATCAAATTAAAAACGATTTGAGCTAAGCTCAATTTTCTCTCCAGATAAAAGGGACCACTAAGTGGTCCCTTATTCTTTTCTTAATTTTCAATGAAAAGGCCTTGGCCATCCTTGATTCTTTTGCTAGAATTTAAGGGATGGCGAAATTTAATTTTGTTGATTTATTTTGTGGTGCCGGTGGGCTTTCCACTGGTTTAAAGCAGGCGGGCTTTAATGAGGTTTTTGCCTGTGATTTCGATAAATGGGCCGTTGAAACCATGAGAGCAAACCACCCTAAAACAACAATTATTCATGAGCCTGTACAGAAACTAACTCCTAAAAAACTACTGGAATTAACACAGGGCCAAAAAGTTCATTTAGTTGCAGGAGGACCTCCTTGCCAAGGTTTTTCAACCATTGGAAAAGGAAACCCTGAAGACGAACGTAATTCTCTATTTAAGTATTTTGTTAGAACAGTCAGAGTTCTACAGCCTGATTTTGTTCTCTTCGAGAATGTGACAGGTCTTGTTTCAAAGAAAAATGAAAAAACATTAAGCGAAATCATTAAAGCTTTTAAAAAAATCGGTTACGAATTAAAGATTCAAGTTCTTGAAGCTCAAAAATATGGAGTTCCTCAAAAACGGAGAAGAACTTTTATTGTCGGTTCTAAAAATGGAGAATTTGATTTCCCTATTCCTAAATTTGATATCGAAAAAGGGGACAAAATCATTCCCGCAGTGACTTTGGGAGAAATGCTAAAGGACTTAAAAGAGTTTCATAAAAATGTAAAAGAAGATCCTAATCATGATCTTCAAGCTGCGAAATCAATTAACGAGAGGGACCTCGCCCGCTTAAAATGCATTCCGGAGGGGCGTTGTATTCGTTATGAAAAAGACGAAAAACAGTTTCTTCCTAAAAAATTGAAGCTAGGAGTTGACTGGAAGAAGATTCGCGAAAGTCGGCTTCGAGAGAATCATTACCATCGGCTTAGCCGCAAGAAACCCACTCCGACACTTAACACTCATAATCATCACTATTTTCATCCCACCCAAGCTCGGAAATTCACCTTGAGAGAGTTTGCCTGTATGCAGACTTTTCCAATGGATTATGAATTTAAAGGGTCTCGTACTTCAGTTGTTCGACAGATCGGAAATGCTGTTCCTCCACTGCTGGCAAAATCTATCGGTTTGAAGATCAAGCAGTTACTAAAACAGCAAATCAAATCCAAGAAGAAGACAACTCTCTCCAGTGACGCAAACCAAAAAATATCTGATATTCGCTCAAGGGCTTTTCTTTACTCTTAGCAACGAAAAATGCTAACATGAGCCAAAACGTAAAGCATTGAACCGATAAGGGAGACAAGGCCAGATGGCAAAAGACGATTTAATTGAAGCTGAAGGTGTTATTACAGAAATTAATTCTCACGGAAACTATACTGTGACACTCGATAATGGTCATAAACTCTCTGCAAAACTTTCGGGAAAAATGCGTAAATTTTTTATTAAAGTTGTAAAAGGGGACAGAGTTACGGTCGGCATTTCTCCCTATGACAAAACTCATGGATTGATCATGTTCCGTCATAAGGTCGCAAGAAATAACCCGGACTCAGGCTCACAGAAGTCTTAAGGGTTTATGAAATTCGTTTTATTGTTGCTCTTCTTTATTCCGCTTCATTCACAAGCCTTCCTATGGGGAGATGATAAAGAGGAAATAAAGACTGACTCAAAAACAGTTAAGCCTTTCCTTAATCTTGAAAAAACATGTTTCGATAACCTTTCCGGATTTCCTGGTAAAGTAGATAAAAAACTTCTTAAGACGGCTTGCTCTGAAGCTTCCTATTTAGCGACATGTTACTCACAAGAAAGTAAAACACCCATTTTTCATTATGATCGCCAAGGACAATCAATCCAAGGGAAGCGAATCCTCGTTTATTCAATGTTTCATGGCGATGAGTACCCGGCTGGAAGTGTCGCTCGGTACTGGATGGAAAGACTCACAAAGATTAACCCTCGAAGCACTTGGCGAATAGTTCCAATCGTTAACCCGGATGGTGTGACAAACAAGAGTCGTACTAACGGCCGAGGGGTTGATATTAATAGAAACCTTCCGACAAAAAACTGGGATAAACTGGCTCATAAGTATTGGGAAGAACGTGAAGGGAAAAAGGAACGTCGTTATCCTGGAAAAGAAGCTTCCAGTGAACAGGAAACTCGTTGTGTTCTTAACCATATTGAGAACTTTAAACCAGATTTCATTATTTCGATCCACACTCCCTATGGCCTGCTTGACTTTGATGGACCGAATCCAAAACCTGTGATGCCTCGTTTTCACAATCTACCCTGGAAGCGACTTGGAC